>CAZDSB010000246.1:0-24328 GCA_964507515.1 uncultured Myxococcaceae bacterium | reverse complement strand
GGCGACGGCGCGCGCGACCTGCTCGACCATCTCGGTGGCGAGCTGCTCGTCCATCTGCGGTTCGGCCCGAGCGGCCAGGAGCTCGGCCATGCTGGGCGAGCGGGTGGGAGGCGCCTCGACGCGGGGGGCCGGCGGGGTGCTGGTCAGCAGCGGGGCACCGAAACGCTCGGTGACGCCGGTCTCGGCAGGTCTCGCCGGAGCCGCTGGAGCCGCAGGGCCGCCGGAGGCCAGCGGGGAGTCGGAGAGGCGCGGTGCGCTCGTGGCGGGAACGCCTGGACCGCTCGACGAGCGTGGCGCGGCTGCGCGTGGGGCGTCCGCGGCGGGAACGGATGGGGCGCTGACCGTCCTCGGGGCGGCATCCGGAACGCGTGGCGCGGCGGCGGCGGGCATCGCCGGTGCGCTCGAGCTCGCTGGCGCGGCGGCGCGCGGTGTCGTGGCGGCCGGGAAGCTTCCGCCGCTGGATGTTCTCGGCGCGGCGGCCGGGGCCGCGGGTCCGCTCGAGCCGCCCGGCGCGGTGATGACGGGCGGTGTGGTGGCTGCGGGGAAGGTCCCGCCGCTGGATGTTCTCGGCGCGGCGGCCGGGGCCGCGGGGCCGCTCGAGTTGCCCGGCGCGGTGATTACGGGCGGTGGGGTGGCTGCGGCGAAGCTCCCGCCGCTCGAGGTCCTCGGGGCCGTGTCGGGAACGCGGGGTGCGGCGGCAGCAGGGAAGGCGCCGCCGCTGGACGTTCGCGGTGCGGCGGCGGGCATGCCGGTCCCACTCGCGCTGCCCGGACCCGCGTCGGTGCGCGGAGTCGTGGCTGCCGGGAAGGACCCGCCGCTCGATGTCCGCGGCGTGGCGGGATTCGACGGGCCGCCGGCGGCGCGCGGAGCCGACTCGGAGGGCCGGGGCGGAGCGCCGGAGCTCGCCGGGCTGTTCCCGGGTCTCCAGTCGGACTCGGGGAGCTGCGCTGCCGGTCCAGCAACGGAGGGCGCCGGTCCTCGCACCGCGGGGGACGCGCCCGACGTTCCCGGGGCCGTCCCGGAAGCGGGGCGTGCGGCCGAGGCAGGGAGAGACCAGCCGCTGACCGTCCTCGGGGCGTCAGCCGCTCCGGGCTGGGAAGGGGCGGCTGGCGGTGCAGCAGATGTCGCGGGGCCGCTCTTCGTCCGGGGCGGCGGGAGGCCGGAGCTCCCGCTGGCCGGCACTCCCGGAGACGACCCGGTCCGCGGGGCCGCCGCCGCCGGGACCATCGGATTCGGTGCCCGGGGCCAGGAGGAGATCGTCCCGGTCGGAATCCGTTCGGGCTTCCGGGGAACGGACCCAGGCGAACCGCTCGAGGCCGGTCCCCCGGCCTGTGTGCCCGGAGCGGCCGTCGTCGGCGGGGGACGCTGGACCGGCGTTCCCGCGGTCGTGACGGGCCGAGGGCCCGGCAAGGGTGTCAGGACAGGAGGCTTGGACTCGAACGCAGGCCCCGGACGCGGGAGGGGCGTCAGCATCGGAATTGGCTCGATCGGTCCCGAGGCGGTGGGCGGTTCCAGCCGGAAGGGCTCGGGCGTCAGCCGTGGAGGCCCGGGCGGCGGCTGTCTCCGATCGAGCGGGAGCTCCCGGCTCAGGATCGGCGGAGCGGGTCGCTCGGGAAGCTTGCCCGGTTCGCAGGCCGTGCAATCGCCGTGTGGCGGCAATTCGGCGCCGCATCTCAGGCACTTGGACACGGCGGCATGAAAGGCCGGATGCACGGGGGACGCAAGAAACGGGGCTGCCCGGCTGTCCGCTCGCGCGGTGCCAGACACCTCGTGACGGACACCTCATGACGCGCCCGTCACCATTCCAGCGCCCGGAGAGCCCCCGGCTGCCCACGGATTCCGGGGGGTTCCGGAGCACGCTGCAAGGTGCGGCGCTGCGAGGTGCCCGCTGCGAGGTGCCAGACACCTCGTGTCCCCACCTTCGGCTCCTAGCCGAGCAGCCCGTCCAGATGACGGAGCACCGCGAGAGCGGCCAGGCCGGCAGTCTCGGTCCGCAGCACGAGGGGCCCGAGCGTGACCGGCACGCCACCGAGCTCCCGCAGGAGCCGGACCTCCTCCCGCGCGAGCCCGCCCTCCGGACCGATGACGACAGCGACCGGGCCGTCCCCCGCCGCGGTCGCGAGCCGCGTGCCGTGTTCCTCCTCGTCGAGGACGAGGAGCCGCGTCTCGGCGCCGAGCGCCCGCGCTGCCTCCGCCAGCGACCGGAGCGCCATCACCTGCGGCACGTCGGCTCGCCCGGACTGCCGGGCAGCCTCCTCGACGATGCGCTGCCAGCGCGCGTGTCTCGTCCCGAAGGTCTCCGGCCGTGGACGCGCCACCGAACGATCGGTGAGCACTGGCCACACCGCCGACACGCCGAGCTCGGTCGCCTTCTGCAGCACGAGGTCCAGCTTGTCCCCCTTCGGCAGGCCCTGGATCAGCACCACCGCCCTCCCGGTCGCGCCGCGCCGCTCCTCGCCCAGCAGCAACACCGCGCCGCCCTCGTCCACCGACTCCAGCCGCGCGGACCACGCCCGGCCGTGGCCGTCGAAGACCTCGACCGTCTCGCCGAGGGCGACCCGCGCCACGCGGAGGTGGTGGAGCGCGGGCCCGTCGACGCGAACGCGCTCGGGAGCAGGGAGACCGACGTCGAGGCGGACCCGGAACATGTCAGGGCACGCGGAAGTCGAGCCGGATCCAGTCTCCGCTCCGGCTGCCGCCGTCGGACGTCGCGCCAGCCCGCTCGAACGCCTCGCGCACCTCGTCCTCCTGGTGAATGAGGACGCCCGCCAGCACGAGCCGTCCCCCCGTGTGAGCCACCAGCGCTGGTGCGAGCTCCACCAGCGTGTTGGCGAGGATGTTGGCCACCACCAGGTCGAATCGCCCGTCGATCGCGTCGAGGGTGGCTCCCGACACCTCCACGCCGTCGATGCCGTTCAGCGCCCCGTTCTCCCGGGCGAGCGTCACCGACATCGGGTCGTTGTCCACCGCGACGACGCGGCCAGCACCGAGCTTGCGAGCCATCAGCGCGAGCACGCCCGTTCCCGTTCCGACGTCGAGCACCGAGGCGCCGGGGTGCCCGGCGCAGAACGCATCCACCGCGGCGAGGCACAGCACCGTCGTCGGGTGGTCCCCGGTGCCGAACGCCATCTTCGGCTCGATGAGCAGGGCCACCGTTCCTTCCGGGGGCGTCTCCCAGGGCGGTCCGACCCAGAGCTGCCCCACCCGCGTCGACCGGATGCGCGCGCGCCACGCCGTCGACCAGTCGGTCTCCGGAGCGTCCTCGAACGCGCCCCGCACATCCGGCACCCACGCGCGCACGTCCGCCAGCGCCGCCTCGGCGGGCGCGCGGTCGTCGAACCACGCGACCACGATCGCCTCTCCCGGAGCAGGCCCGCGGACACCCGGCATCGGCGGCGCCTCCCGGTCCCGGATCTCGAGACCGGTCGCGCCCGCGTCCCACAGCAGCGCCTCCACCCACTCCGCCTCGGGCTCCGGCACGTCCAGGGTCAGCGAGACTGCCTTCACCGACGCTGCCCGGAGAGCTGCAGCGGAATCCACGTGTCCGGCGTGCGGCTCTCGATGATGCGAAACAGTCCGCGCCGCACGTGCTCCTCGAAGTGCGGACTCGCCCGGTGCGCCTCCACCGCTTTGTCGTCGTCGTACAGCTCGTAGAGGAAGAAGCGCCGCGGCTCCTGCTGGCTCCGGTGCACCTGGTACATGCGGCAGCCGGGTTCCTGCAGGCTCGCCTCGGTCATCCGGGTGAAGAGGTCGATCGCCTCCTCCTCACGGTTGGGAAGGACCACGTAGGTGACCGCGACGCAGATCATCGGTTCGCTCCTCCCCGGAACAGCACGCGCGACGCGAGTCGGCGGTTCCGGGCGGCCAGCCAGTAGACCACCTCGACCACCCACACCAGCGGCGGGATCGCGAGCACCCGGGCGAGCACCGGGAAGCCGATCCTCTGCAGCACCCACAGGCAGGCGCGGCCCGCACGGAGCATGCGCCCCTCGGGGGTGATCAGATGAACCGCGCGCGCACAGGCCTGCCGCAGCTCCGGGGTCATCGGCGGCGAGGGCGCCTGCTGGTACGGAACGGCGTGAAGGACCTGGCCCACATCGCGGCGCTCCGCCCAGGCGACGCTCCGGCGGCAGAAGCCGCAGTCACCGTCCCAGAGCAGCAGCGCCTGCGCGGTCACGGACCGACCACCGCCACCACCGCCCGGTCCAGCCGGATGATGCGCCGGGCGACGCGCAGGACATCTTCGGCGGTGACGGATTGGATGTGGTCGTCGTAGTGGTCGAAGTTGTCCAGGCCCAGACCGTAGACGCCATCCAGCGCCAGCAGCGCAGCGCGTGCGGCGTTCCGCTGGAGCCCGATCTCGTGCGTCCCCACCAGGTGGGCCTTCGCGCGGTCGAGCTCGGCGGCGGTGACCGGCTGATCGAGGACCTTCTGCAGCTCGGCCTCCATGCCCGCCTCGGCGGCCTCGCGCTTGTCCGGGCTCGTCCCGATGTAGACCGCGAAGTAGCCGGGATCGATCCCCTCCACCGCCATGCTGGTCACCGTGTACGCCATGCTCCGCTTGTCTCGGAGCTCGGTGAACAGCCGCCCTCCCATGCCAGAGAGCACCGTGGAGAGAACCTCCAGCGCGTGGCGGTCGGGATCGAAGAGGGTCAGCCCCTGGAACCCCATCACCACGTGAGCCTGGGCGCGGGCGAGCGTCCTGTGCACCCGCCGCCGCTCGCCTGGCGGTGACTCGTGCGCGATCTCCGGAAGAGGAGAGGACTCCTCGCCGGCGCCGCCGAAGAGGGTGCGCGCGCGGTCGAGCGCCTCGCTCCGGTTCACGTCGCCGATGATCGCGAGCACCATCCGCGACGGGTCGTGGAAGCGCCGGTGGTGAGCACGCAGCTGCCCCGCGTCGAGGCGCTCCACCGTGGCGCGCTCGCCGATCTGAGGCATCCGGTAGGGATGGACCTGGAACAGCGAGCGGGAGAACGCGTCGAACGCCAGCGAGGACGGCCGGTCCTCGCGGGCGGCGATCTCCTGAAGCACGAGGCTGCGCTCGCGCTCCAGCTCGTCCTCGGGGAACGCCGGGTCGAGGAGGCAGTCGGCGAGGAGAGTGAAGGCGCGGTCGAAGTGGCGCGACAGCGCCTCGGCCCTGAGCGAGACGGAGTTCCTCCCGCCGGCCCCGGCGATGGACCCCGCGCAGGCGTCCATCACGTGCTGGATCTCCTCGGCGCCGAGCGACGCGGTCCCGCGGGTGAGCATCCGGGACAGCAACGTGGTGATGCCGTTGTTCTCCTCGGTCTCGAACCGCAGCCCGCTCACGAAGGCGGCGCGCATCGCGACCAGCGGAGTCGCCCGCTCCTCGCGGAGGATGAGCCGGGCTCCGTTGGGAAGCGTCTCGATGCTGACCTTCCCCGCCTCGGGACCGCTGCCCTTCAGCTTGGGCATTGCCCCGGCGGGCACGGTCTGGGCCCGGCGCGCCGGAGTCGTCACCCCCGGAGCACGCCGTGCCTCGTCGAGGGCCGCGTTCACCTCACCCTCGGTCAGCTGCGCTCCGGCGGGCAGCAGCCCGGTCACCACCGCGGTGTCGAAATCGAGGTAGCGCCGCGCCACCTGCCACACCGCGTCCGGGGTCAGGGCCGCGACTCGAGCGTGGTACTTCTCCTCCGCCTCGTACCCGCCGAGCGTCGTCTCGTAGTGGCCCAGCTTCCGCGCGAGGCCCTGCACCGCCTCGCGGGCGTACACGGCCTCGCTCTCGACGAGCGCCTTGATGGTTCCGAGCTCTTCCTCGGTCGGCGGCGCCGTGGCGAGCTGGGCGAGCGCGCGCAGCGACTCGGTGAGCGCGGGACGGACCTTCTCTCCGGGCAGCGTCATCCCCACGCCGAACAGGCCGGGGTCCACGGGCG
This sequence comes from uncultured Myxococcaceae bacterium, assembly GCA_964507515.1. GTDB lineage: Bacteria > Myxococcota > Myxococcia > Myxococcales > Myxococcaceae > RPRB01. The sequence continues at coordinate 18,437 of CAZDSB010000246.1, read as the reverse complement.
TGTAGGCGTACGAGCTGATCTCGTTCACCAGCCGCGCGTCGCGCTTCACCTGCCGGAAGAGGCGGCTGGTCTCACCCTGTCCGGCGAGCATCGCCAGCACGTCGAGCGCGGGAACGTCCTCGTGGTTCGCCGCGGGGATCGCGAACGAGACGTTCAGCCACGCCTCCTTCGCCTCGTCGGGAACGAGGTGGATCCGACGCCCGGAGCGTGCAGGTTCCTGCGCGCGCTGACGGGCGGGCGCACGCGGGCGCTTCCAGTCTCCTCCGAGAAGCTCCTCGGCCCAGTGGCGCACCGAGTCCAGCGGAACGTCACCGACGGCGATGAGCGTCATCGCCTCCGGGGTGTAGTGCCGCCGGTAGAACCCGAGGATGCGGTCGCGCGTGGTGGCGCGCACGCTCTCCGGCGTTCCCAGCACCGGGAGCCGGTAGGGGTGCACCGCGTAGCTGGTCTCGAAGAGGTCGCGCGACGAGCGGCGCCCCGGCGCGTCGTCGGCGCGCTTGATCTCCTCGACGACCACCTCGCACTCGCGCGCGAGCTCGACCGCGTCGAAGCGCGGGAACCGCACCGCGTCGGCCAGCACGTCCAGCCCCGCGCGGGCGAACTGCGAGGCCATGACCGTGTGGTAGACGGTGTGGTCGAACGAGGTCCAGGCGTTGACCTCGCCGCCGTGCGCCTCGATGTCCCGGGCGATCTCTCCGGGCCCCCGGCGCTCCGTTCCCTTGAAGAGCATGTGCTCGTGGAGGTGCGCGAGACCGGCCTCGTCTGGGCCCTCGTCCGCACCCCCCACGTTGACCCAGATCTGCCAGGCCACGACGTGCGCGGCCCCCTGGTGCTCGTGAAGGACGGTGAGGCCGTTGTCGAGTCGATGGCGGGTGGGCATGTGGGATGGGGCCTCGTAGGACTTCGGCTTTTGGGTAAACCCCCGGAGGACAGGTAGTCTGCCCGTTCAGGCGATGCCCGGCGCACCGGAAGACGTCAATCCTCTTCAAGATCTGGACTTCGGCGACGAACCGCTCGCCCCGAAGGCTCCGGCCGCCCCTCCCCCCGTCCGGCGAGGCCCCCCGCCCCCCCAGCAGGCGGCACCCCCCGGGCCCCCGGCGCCCCCACCGCTGCCCCGGAGGTCCTCGGGGAGCAAGCCGGCCGCCGCCCCGGCCCAGCCAGCCCAGGCGCCCGCCGGAAGCGGAGGTCTGGTGGCCGTGGCGCAGGTTCCTCCGGCCCTGCCCCGGCCCTCGGGCGACCCGTTCCAGGAGCCACCCGAGCCGCGGCCTCCCCGGGGCATCGCCCTGGACGAGAAGCTCGAGTACTTCCGCTCGGTCCTCAAGCTGAAGGAGGAGACCCTCTCCCGGGCGCGCGCTGCCTACGAGCAGCGAGACCAGGAGTCCGCCCGGCTGCGGGAGGTGGCCCAGGCGCTCAAGGCGCAGCTGGACGAGGTGCTGCCCCAGCTGGGTCAGCTCCGGTATCTCCCGGCCCGCCTCGAGCAGCTCCAGGCCGCGCTGGAGCAGGAGCGCCTGCGCGCCGACGCAGCCGAGGGTCAGTCCTCGCAGATGGAGCAGCACCTGGCCTCCAGCGACGCCGACCGGCGCGATCTCGCGCGGGCGCTGGCCGAGGTTGAGGCGGAGCTTCCCGGGCTGAGGGCGGGTCTGGAAGAGGAGAAGCTCGCCCGCGCCGCGCTCGCCGAGGAGCTCGCCAACGTCAAGGAGTCGCTCCAGAACACCGAGGAGAAGGCACGGCAGCTCGAGGTGGAGAAGCTGGAGGCGATGGGCAGCCTCGACGCGGTCAACGGCCAGTACCAGGAGATGGCCGCCATCGCGGACAAGCTGGAGCAGGACCTCCAGCGGGTGTCGGAGGAGGCGAGGGCGCTGGCCGCCGAGCGGGACACGGCGGTCCACGAGAAGGACCAGCTCCGTTCGCAGGTGGGGTCGATCACCGGCGAGGCGGCCCAGCTGCGGAACGAGCTGGGGGGCGCCCGGCGAACCCTGACCGACCTCGAGGTGGAGCACGGGAAGAGCCGCAGCAGCGTGAGCGACATGGAAGGTCGCATCCGCTACCTCCAGGGCGAGCTGGAGGATGCCCGGAACCGGGCGCAGGCCCTGGAGGAGAGCGCGGCGCAGATGGCGGAGGCCTCCAGCGAGGAGCTTGCGGAGGCGAGCGCCGCGCTGGGAGCGCTCAAGGCGGAGAAGGAAGATCTGGAGAAGGAGGCGGCGGATCTCCCGCGACTCCGCCAGGCCCTCGAGGCGCAGCTGGGGAAGGTGCGCGAGCTCCAGGCCCAGCTGGAGGAGAGCTCGCGGCACGCGGCGCAGCTCCAAGATACGGTGCACGCGCAAAGCGAGGAGTCGGCGGCGCTCCGCGGCGAGCTCGAGGCCGTTCAGTCGCAGATGCAGGCCGAGGAGCAGCGGGCGCGCGCCGAGCTGGACGAGGCCCTGGGACGGGAGGCTCAGGCCCGGAAGGCGCTCGAGGTGAAGCTGGCCGAGCGCAGCCAGCAGCTCCAGGCCGCGCAGAAGTCAGAGGCGGCGACGAAGCAGGAGGGCGATTCGCGCGCCGAGCGGCTGAAGGCGCTCGAGCGGCAGCTGCAGGCCGAGGTCGAGAAGCGGACCCAGGCGGAGGCCAGAAGCGCCGACCTGCGCCGTCAGCTCGAGGAGTACCAGGGGGCCCACGAGGAGACGAGCTCGGCGCTCGAGACCCAGCGGCAGCAGGCGGCACAGCTCGAGGCGGCGCTCGGTGGCGAGGGGGAGCGGCGCAAGGGAGCGGAGCAGAAGCTCCAGGCCGCGGCGCGGGATCTGGAAACCGCGCGCGCCGCCGAGGAGAAGGCGAAGGCCCAGGCGGCGCAGGCGGCTGCGCAGGTGCAGAAGCTGCAGGACTCGCTGAAGGCAGAGGCGCAGAGGTCGACCTCGCTGCGTGAGCAGCTGAACGCGCAGCTGGCCGGCGGCTCCGAGGCCACGGTGCGCAAGCTGACCGAGGAGGTGGAGCGCCTCCGCGCCGACGCCAATGCGCTGAAGAAGGTGCGGGAGGAGCTGGTCGACGCCAACCGCAAGGCGATGGAGTCGCAGGCCTCCTACATGAAGGAGAAGCGCGAGCGGGAGACCTTGCTCGCGCGGGTCTCCGAGCTGGAGAGCCGTCCGGCTCCGGCCGCGAAGGGCGGCGGTACGAGCAGCGAGGAGGTCGAGAAGCTCCGCGCGGACGTGGCCAAGCTCAAGTCCAAGCTGGTCGCCGCGGAGAACGCTGCCGAGGCTGCCGCGCTGCTCAAGTCGAAGGTCGCCCGGCTCGAGGCCCAGCTCAAGAAGAAGGGCTGATCGCCGGTCGACTGTACCGGTCGTTGCTTGCGAGGCTCCGGGGCGATGAGCGCGTCCCCTCTCCCCATCGGCATCGTCGCCTGTTCCGCGGAGGGCGCGGCCCTCTGCTACCGGACGCTGTGCACGGAAGCGTCCGCGCTGCTCGGGCCGTACGCCCACCCCGAGGTGTCGCTGCACGGGCACTCGTTCGCCCTCTACGACGCGTGCATCACCCAAGACGACTGGGTCGGCGTGGCCGAACTGATGCTCGACTCGGCGCGGAAGCTTGCAGCGACCGGGGCGCGGTTCCTCATCTGTCCGGACAACACCATTCACCAGGCGTTTCGCTTCCTCGAGGGAAGGTCGCCGCTCCCCTGGCTCCACATCGCGGAGGTGGTGGCGGCCGAGGCTGCGAGTCGCGGGTTCCGGAAGCTCGGGCTCACCGGGACGAGGTGGCTCGTGTCGAGCGAGGTCTATCCGGAGAAGCTGGGCGCGCGTGGCCTCGCCTGGGTGCGTCCCGACGAGGCCGACAAGCTGGAGTGCAGCCGCATCATCATGGAGGAGCTGGTCAATGGACGGTTCCTGCCCGAGGGGGTCCGGACGTTCCAGGCGGTCATCGGACGGCTGAAGGACGCGGGATGTGACGCGGTGGTCCTCGGCTGCACGGAGATCCCCCTCATCATCTCGGACGCGAACTCGCCCCTGCCGACGCTCGACTCGACCCGGTTGCTGGCACGCGCGGCGATCCGGCGGGCGATCGGCGGCGGCTGAGCCCGCGCTTCTGGGGCGGGGCGGGCAGATCCACCAGGCGCCTCGAGGCGGACGAGGGCCCGTCCCTCCAGTCGATGAAGATGGGCGGGCCGAGCACCCAGGCCGTATAGAGGGCTCGTCATGCAGGTGGATCCGCTCACCGGGCTCGAGGTCGCGCGGCGCGGGCTGTACGTGCACTTCCCGTACTGCCTGCGGCGATGTCCGTACTGCGACTTCACCATCGCGATCGCCCGCAACGTCCCCGGCGCGCGGTATGCGGACGCGGTCCTCGGCGAGCTGAGACTGCGGCTGGCGGAGCGTCCTGCGTGGGCGGCCGTGCCGCTCGACTCAATCTACCTCGGCGGTGGGACTCCGTCGCTCTGGGACAGGCGGGACGTCGGGCGAGTGCTGGAGGGGTTCCCCGCGGCGATGCCCGTCGCATCCGACGCGGAGATCTCCCTCGAGGCGAACCCGGAGGTGGCCGACGCCGCCCGCCTCGCCGGTTACCGGGCCGCGGGCGTGAACCGCCTCTCCCTCGGCATCCAGTCCTTCGACGCGAAGGTGCTGACGACGCTCGGCCGCGCTCACTCGCCAGCCGATGCGGAGGCCGCGTTCCGTGCGGCGCGGGCAGCGGGGTTCACGAACGTCTCCATCGACCTGATCCACGGCGTCCCCGGCCAGTCGATCGGCGCGGCGGTCGAGGATGCCCGGCGCGCCGTCGCACTCCGGCCCGAGCACGTGTCGTCGTACGTCCTCACCGTGGACCGCGAACACCTGGGGGCCGAGACCGTGTTCAGCCGTCACCTCCGGCAGGGTCGTCTCGCGCTGCCCGACGAGGGCGAGGTGGTGGAGATGGTGGACGCCGTCGGCGAGGTGCTCGCCTCCGCCGGGCTCGAGCGGTACGAGATCTCGAGCCATGCGGTTCCCGGCCGGCACTCGCGGCACAACGCGCTCTACTGGACCGGCGGCGAGTCGCTGGCGCTCGGGGCAGGGGCGGTCGGGCTTCGTCGAGACGGGAGCGGCGCTGTCCGCACCACCAACCTCCGGAGCACGCCTCGCTGGCTCGAGGCGGTCGAGGCAGGCCGGCTGCCCGACGAGGACCGCGAGGCGCTCGGCCCCGAGGCCCTCTACGAGGAGCGGCTCTTGCTCGGGCTCCGGCTGCTCACCGGCGTGGACCTCGAGAGTCTGTGGGCGCAGCAGGGCGTGTCGCCGCGGCGCGCCCAGGTCGAGTCCCTGGTCCGCGACGGCTTCCTGGAGCCGCTGGGGCGCCGCTTCCGGCTGACGAGGCGGGGAGCGCACCTGCACCAGGAGATCAGCGCGCGGCTCGTCTGAAGAGCGGGAAAAGCTCCGACGCGCCTGCACGCGCGCGCGGGCGATGCGCCACCCACCAGCGCCGCCGATCGGCGCGCATGCGGGTGCGCGAGCGCAGATGTCGGACACGGATGTCTGCTCGCCGGCCCGCGTGGCGAGCGTGCTAGTGCTACAAGCTGACTCCTTCGCTCCCGTGCACGCGCCGCGCTCCGCAGCCGAGGCCCGCGCCGAGCCCGCTCCGGGCCCGGTGGATCCACCCGGTGCCTCTCTCCAGCTCGCTCAAGGTTCCGACGCGGGCGGCACGTTCGCGCCGCTCATCCACGAGACCGTGGAGTTCCGGCGGCTCCTCACCCGCGCCTTCCTGATTCCCGCGATCCTCCTCGCGTTGCTCGCGGTCGCGCTCGGCGGCGGGGTGGCGCTGCTCGTGCGGCAGGCGCGACTCACCCAGCGCTCGGACCAGGTCCTGGCCCAGACCGCGCGGATGCGCGAGCTGCTGGTCGACCGCGAGACGGCGATGCGCGGCTATCTCCTCTCCGGTGATCGGGCCTTTCTCGGGCCGCTGGAGCGCGCAGACGGTCAGCTCGCCGAGACGCTCCTGAGCCTGCGAGACTACCTCGGCCACGAAACGGACCAGCTGGCACGGCTCGAGATCGTGGAGCGGATGGCTCGCGAGTGGGCCACCCACGCCGCTCGCGAGCGCGTGCTGTTCGAGTCCGGCGAGGACTACATCCGCTACTTCAAATCCGGCGAGGGCATGCAGCGGCTGTCCAGCATGCTGGGCGTGCTCGACTCGCTGGGCCACAGCGAGCAGGAGCGCCGCCGCGAGCGGGCCGAGGACGCCGCGCTCACCGGGCGGCTCCTGTTCTGGGTCTCGCTCGGATGCGTGGGAACGCTGGCGCTGGTGCTCGGGTACACCAGCCGCCGACAGCTGCTGGCGCTGGCCCGGAGCCACAAGGAGGCCGTCGAGGCGATGTCCGAGCGCGAGCAGGCCATCTGCGAGCTCAACGCCTCCCTCGAGGAACGCGTCGCGGAGCGCACCCAGGCCCTCGCCGCGGTCAACGCCGAGCTCGAGGCGTTCACGTCCTCGGTGAGCCACGACCTGCGTGCGCCGCTCCGGCAGCTGGGCGGGTTCACCCGGCTGCTCGACGAGAGCGCCGGCTCCCGGCTCGATGCCCGCGAGCGCAGCTACGTGGCGATGCTCCGCAGCACCTCCGCCGAGGCGGTCCAGATGGTGGACGACCTCCTCTCCTTCAGCCGCGTGAGCCGGACGGAGTTGCGCAGCGTGGCGGTGAACCTGAACTCCGTGCTCGCCTCCGCTCGCGAGGGGTTGCTGCACGAGCAGGAAGGGCGCGAGGTCGAGTGGGTGGTTCACCCGCTCCCGACGGTGCGAGGCGATCCGAGCATGCTGTTGCTGGTGATCCGCAACCTGCTGGGGAACTCGCTGAAGTACACGTGCGTCCGCCGCCCGGCACGCATCGAGGTGGGAACGGTCAACGTTCCGGGTGCCGAGGACATCGTCTACGTCCGCGACAACGGCGTGGGCTTCGACATGAAGTACGCCCACAAGCTGTTCGGCGTCTTCCAGCGCCTGCATCGCGCCGACGAGTTCGAGGGCTCTGGCCTCGGGCTCGCCCACGTGCGGCGGATCATCCAGCGCCACGGCGGACGGGTGTGGGGCGTGGGAGTTCCCGACCAGGGCGCGACCTTTTACGTCGCGCTGCCCCGTCGCGAGCAGTCCGGCGAGATCGCAATCTGAACGAGGCTCAGCGCGTTCCGGCGGCAGCACGCGGAACGGGCGCCCCCGCCTCGACCCGGGCGGGACGCCCTGCTCGGCCGAGGATCACCGCGATGGGCAGACCCACGACGAAGGGATGCGTGGCGAGCTGGATCCAGAACCACGCGGCAGTGACCGGCGTCGCGCGGGCACGGCTGAGTGGGAGCACCACGCCGTCCATGAGCAGCCAGACGACGGCGCCGTAGACGAACCCGGCGAGCACCGCACCCCGGGTGCTGGCGGTCCAGGCGCGCAGGCGCGGCCAGCGCTGGAGGAGCACCCAGAACACGAGGGTCCATCCGAGCGCAACGACGACGTGGAGGACGAGCCCGAGCGCGGCGGTCGCGCCGCCACCGCCGAAGGCGGCGTCACGGCCGAGGAGGCCGGAGGCGATGCTCTGCAGGATCCGCTCCACGGTGCTCTGCTGGTAGAGGACGACCCAGACCACGATCGCGTCGAGCAGGTCGGCGGCGGCGACCACGAGCGCGGCGACCAGAACCGGCGTGATGGACGGGCGTGTGGGGTCCGACATGGATCGCCAGCTTGCCGGTCGCCGCGTGCTCAGCCACGGGGTGGCAGCCGGCGGCGGGTTCCGGGCCGCGGGTGGTCCAGGAACCGGGACGCCCGTCCCGAGACAAGGTGCCAAACACCTCGTTCCGGTTCACCCCGCGGCGTGGGCGCACCGGTGTTAAGGCCCCGGACCTGCGGCGTCTCGCGGACGACCGAGCGGAGGTTCCATGGCGGACGAGAACATCGTCACCCGGTGGCGTTCCTGGGCCCCCTACTTGCAAAGCATCCTGCGGCTCGTCGCTGCCTTCCTCTTCATCCAGTTCGGCACGGCCAAGCTCTTCGCGATGCCAGGGGCGATCGTTCCCGGGGGAGGAACGGTCCCGCTCGCCACGCTGGCCGGCATCGCGGGCCTGATCGAGACGGTCGGAGGCTCGCTGCTGCTGCTCGGGCTCTTCACCCGACCCGTCGCGTTCATCGTCTCGGGCGAGATGGCCGTCGCGTACTTCCATGGACACGCTCCCCACGGGTTCTGGCCCGTCCTGAACGGCGGCCATCCCGCGGTCCTCTTCTGCTTCGTCTGGCTCTTCTTCTCCGCGGCGGGAGGCGGGCCGTGGAGCCTCGACGCCTCACTCCGGCGTCAGCGTTCGACGGTCTCCACCGAGAGCTCCTGATCCGCAGCTCGCTGGGAGACCGCCCGTCGCCTTCCGGCACCGGCTCAGCGCTCGGTGCGCCCGGCGGGGTTCTTCAGTGCACCCTGCTTCACCGCGACGATGTCCCGGGTCTGCAGCAGGTCCACCTGTCCGGCGAACCCGGCGAAGGCCTCGTACTGGTTCACCGGGATGCGCGCCATGTCCAGGCGGTATCGCTCCTCGACCCGGAACGTGTCCGCGTCGGTCTCGTCCCGGGTGAACAGCCCGAACGGGCTCTCCAGCTTCCCGTTCTTCAGCGGGTCGTCGATGTGCCAGCCCGCGGGAAGCTTGAGCGAGACGTGGCTCACGTTCTGCTCCGTCGAGTCGATGAACAGCGGCGACTTCCGCGTTCCCACCGTCACGTAGCGGCGGCCCACCTGCGCAGGGTAGGTCAGCGGCCCGAGCGTCATCCGCCCGTCCTCCACCCGCGCGAATCGCGGAGCGACGAAGTGGTAGCGAAGCGAGAGCTGTGCGCCCACCGCGCGCTTCACGTCCAGCCGCAGGCCCGAAAGCTCCGCGCCGCCGAAGTACCGGGACAGCGCCTGCTGCAGCGCCTGGTCACGCTGCTCGTTCGACACGCCCTCCAGCGTCTCCGCGAGCTGCGCCGCCTCGAAGCCGCTGTACACCTCCAGCACGTCGCCGCTCAGCGAGCCGTCCGGGGTCAGGCGGAGATCGAGCCTGACCTCCCGCCCTCCCACCGGCGGCTGGTTCGGCGTCTTCACCGCCTGGAGCGGGCGTCCCGGCTCGGGAAGCAGGTACGCCTCGAGCCCGTTCGCCGCCTGCTCCGGCAGCAGCCCGAACGGCCCGTAGCGGATGACGGTGTCCAGCCACACCGCCTCGTGCCCGGGGACCTCGACGCGAAGACAGGCGTACGGGAAGAGCGCCTCGTTCGGGAAGCGATACGGGTTGGGGTCGCTCGCGAACGTCCGGACCATCGCCACCCGCGCCCGGAATCCCTGGGCCTCGAGCGCGGCCTTGAGCAGCCACAGCCGGCTCCCGCGGTCCTGCGCGAGGGTGCCCGCCGCCGTGAGCCCGAGACCGGCGTCACGTCCGGGGATGCGGTCCATGACCGCCGCGTGCAGTGCGCGCACGGCGTCGATTCCAGATTTCCCCGCTGCTGCCGCCTTCGCGAACGCCTCGACCTCGAAGGTGCGCTGCGCGCGCGCGCTCAGCGCATCGCCGGTGGCGGTGAGCAGGCCGCCTGGCCCGGTGTCTCCGGCGCCGACGACGAGGAACGGCAGCTGCTCGGTCCCTGACGGCGGCGCGTTCGGCTCGGGGACCAGCGGCGGCGCGTTCCGCACCTCCGCCCGGAGTACGTCGAGCTGCCCCTCGGTCTTCACCGTCGGGGCAGGCATGTTGTGCGCGTCGACCGCCATCCCCGAGCCGCGCGGTGCCACCACCGCATAGGTGGCCCAGTCGTCCGCCGTGCCGCCCACCTGGAAGTAGAAGGCGCCGGCCGTCCATCCCGGGCTCGCCGCGCGCCGCGCCGGATGGGCGAGCAGATATTCCAGCTCGACCGCGTCGCCCACGCCCACGCCGGGAAGGCTCACCGTGTCCTTGTCGAGGCTCTCGGGCTCGAGCACCGTTCCGTCCGCCTTCAGCGTCCGCAGCGCCAGCACCTGCGCGCCCTGGGGGACCTGCACCTCGGCCACGCGCGCGACCGCGCTCTGGTCGAGCACCTTCTCCACGGTGTGGACCCGGTCCACCATCGAGCCGTCGGCGAAGGCCCGGGTCGCGGCCGCGTCGACCACCAGCACGCTCGAGCCCTCGACGTTGCTCCCTCGCGCGTCGAAGGCCTTCAGCGCCTTTCGCCCGTCGATGGCGTAGTTGGCGAGGACCTCCTTCCCGGTCCTCGACCGCTCGACGGTGCGGCGCAGTGACAGGTCCGAGCCGTCCAGGAGTAGCGCCTGCTCCCGGGCCGCGAGCGCCTCGGCATCGTGCTTGCCGAGCGCCAGCGTGTCCCCCAGCCGCTTCCAGAGCGAGGGGTCGCGCGGGCGGAGCACGGTGAGGCCCTCGAGAAGCGCCGCGGCCTCGTCGGTCCGCTTCAGGGCGACGAGCAGGTCCGCCTCCTGCGTCCCGAGCGAGACGTCTCCGGGCTGCCTGGCTCGGACGCCGCGCATCTCCGCGAGCGCGCGATCGACCTTTCCGCGGAGCTTCCAGTGACTGACCCGCCGCAGCTGCTCTCCGGGACAGCTGGCCACGGCGTCGAGGAGCGCGTCGGTGCTGGTGACCGCGTCCCTCCGGCGTGCGACGTCGTAGCGAACGAGCAACGCCTCGCACAGCCCGCCGATCTGGTCGAGGCTCTGGCGGGCGAGGGTGTCGGCCTGGGCATCCACTCCCTGCGCGAGCGCGATGCGCGACTCGAGGGTGAGCACCGGCGTTCCCACGGGCGAGTGCGCGGCGCGTGCCTTGGAGGCGAGGCCCACCGCCTGGTCGACGCGCTGGTCCGTCACCGCGAGGAGACCCCGGGCGAGGAGCGCGCCGACGTTCTTCGGATCTCGCTCGATCGCGACCTCGAGGTCCCGGGTCGCCCGGCCCTGGCCGACCTTGGAGGGAAGGCTCCTGTCGCGGAGCGCGAGATCCGCCGAGAGCACGTTCCACGCGGCGGCGGCCGGCAGCGGGCCCAGCGCCGAGACCAGGCGGCGCGCGCCGTCCACGTCACGCCCCACGGCATCCCTCGCGGCCAGGAAGGTCGCGAGCGAGCGACCCGCCTCGGGCTCCAGCGCGGCCACGAGGGTGTCCGCGTCGGAGAAGAAGCCGGGCGCGGGCTCCACCTTCACGCCGCTCCAGCGCGGCGCCGGTCCCCTGGCCGCCGAGAAGCGCAGGCCCGAGGGCTGTCCGTCGGCGCGCGAGACGGTGAGTGAGATCGAGCCGCTGCGCTCCTCCTTGAGGAGCACGGCCATCAGCCGGTGGACGCCGGGTTCGAGCCGGACCGCCTGCGCGTCGGTGGTCGAGTCGGGTCGCTCGAACGTCCGGCGCTCGTGGAGCAGTGCGCCGTCGAGGAGCATGCGGTGGGTGCTCGGGCTCTGCGACCTGACGACGTAGACCGCAGCCACCGGGACCTCCACGTCCACCGCCATGACGTAGACGTCGCCGCTCAGCCCCTCGGCCTCCAGTGACAGGCGTCCCGCGCTCAGGGCGAGGGTGCGAGGAGCCACCGGACCGAAGGGGCCGGTCAGCGTCCCGGGGATCTCACCCGTCCGCTCGGGCTGGGTGGGCTCGCCGAATCCGAGCAGGTGCAGCGGCGAGAGCGGACCGAGGAGGGTCGCCTCTGCCGGGACGCCGGTCGCTGCGCGCGTCTCGGCCAGCTCGGGCCGCTCCTGGAGGAACTGGAGCTGGGCCATGGCCTGACGGAGAAGGACCGCGGTCTCGCCGGCGGCCCCGGCATCGAGCGCGCGCGGAACCTCGGCGAGGATGCGCGCGTCCATCGAGCTGGCCAGCCCCGCGATGTCGTGAATCTGCCGGGCAGCGACGGTGGCCAGCGGGTGCTTCGGGGCGGCGCGCACCAGGCGGAGCGCGGAATCGAGCGCCAGCTCGGGGTGGCCGTCCCGCCGGGCGAGCACCTCCTCGAGGGCCAGGGCGTAGGGCTCACCCGCGTCGCGGCGGAGCGCGTCCTGGGCGAGCGCCCGGGCGCGCTCGGGCTGGTTCTCGACCAGAAGCGCGTGGAACGCCGCGAGCGACAGCGTCCGGGCTGGCGCGTCGGCGTCCCCGGCGCGACCGGCGGCCTGGTCGAGCACCGCGGTGGGAGAAGGTGGGACGTGGGCGCAGGCGCAGAGCGCGAGGACCAGGGCGGAAAAGAGACGGCGCATCAGATGGCTTTCGGAGAGTGGGGCGACGGCCGCCCGCGTTCACTTCTTCGCGTGGCGAGTGGTGGGCGCCGGGGAGCGCAGGGTGGCCGACTTCTTGTCGGTCGAGGTCTTGCGCTTCGTGGTTCCCTTGGCAACCGACTTCGACTTCCCGGGGGTGGAGGGTTCAGTGAGCACCATCGGCTCGGGCAGGTCGGGAGGCTCGCGGCCGATCTCGTAACCCACCTGACGGAAGGTGCACTCCCCATCGATGCAACCGAGTGCCGGAGTCGGAGGCGCGCCGAAGCTGTTGCGCCAGTCGGTTCCCAGGTACAGCGGCTCGCCCACCGGCCGCTGGTCGATGTCCGTCCCCACGAACGCCTGGAGCTGACCTGCTCGGTCGACCTCCAGCTTCACGTGCGCGGCTCCTCCGGGGGGGCTCGGAGGGCCGAGCATCGTCCCTCGCCGTTCGCCGAGGGCCCACTCGAACGCGACCGGCTCGCCGGCGCCGGAGACGATGACCGCGACGTAGCGGCCCGGGCTTCCGAGGAGCACGAGCGCGGACTGCGGCTCGCGGGAGACGCCGAGGAGCTGCTCGCGAATCCCGCCCCAGAAGGAGGACGGCGCGGCGGTCGCGGTCACGTCCGCGATGAGCTGTGCCGAGATGCCGTCGCGGTCGACGAGGTCGAGGTTCAGCCGTCCGACGCTGACGTCCTCGGAGCTCGCCGGGAAGCGCACCGTTCGCCCCTCGAGACCGGGGATGCGGCCCCAGGCGATGAGGGGGATGGCGTCCGGCCCCTCGCCGAGCACCATTCGCCGGACGGTGCTGGTGTCGGCGATGCGGCCCGGAGAGGTGGTCGCGGTCTCGAGCCGGAGCTCGGGCGCGGTGAGGGCGGTGCCGGGCGAGGGCCGCGCCGGCGGGTGGTAGCGGCTGCGCGCCCAGCTGACGCCCAGGATGGCGAAGGCGGCGACGATGACCGCGACCTCGGCCACCCGGAAAGTCTTGCGGATGACCGACCGGACCTGGTTCTTGAGCTGCTCGACGCGGGAGATCTTCCGCGGCACCTGGCTGAACGACACCGGCGCGAACGGCTCGAGGTCCAACATGAGGTCTGCGACGCGCTGGTAGCGGTCGGCGGGCGAGGGCTTGAGGCAGCGGAGGACGATGCCGTCGAGGCGCTTGTCGGTGCCGGGGCGGCGCTGGCTCGGCGGATCGAAGGTCCCGATGGGAACCTCGCCCACCAGGAGCTCGTAGAGCATGACGCCGAGCGAGTAGATGTCGGCGCGGTGGTCGGCGTTCTTCGCGTCCACCCGCTGCTCGGGGGCCATGTAGCTCAGCGTGCCCATCGAGACGTGGGTCTCGGTCACGTTGAAGCGGCTGGTGAGCTTGCTGTCGTCGAAGAAGGTGGCGAGGCCGAAGTCGGTCACCTTGGCGATGCCGCCGGCCTGCTCGTCGAAGAGGATGTTCTCGGGCTTGAGATCCCGGTGGACGACGCCACGGCTGTGCGCGTAGTCGATGGCCCGGGCGATCTCCATGATGATCCGGAGCGCACCGGGGATGTCGAGGAGGGGCGAGCGCATGACCTCGCGGAGCGAGGGCCCATCCACGAACTCCATGACGAGGTAGTAGGTGTTCTCCGCCTTCCCCTTGTCGACGATGCTCACGACGTTGGGGTGGCTGAGGGTGGCGAGCGCCGCGGCCTCCTTGTCAAAGCGCGCGACGAAGGTGGGATCGGCCGCGAGCTCGCCGGAGAGGATCTTCACCGCGACCACCCGGCCGAGACTCAGCTGGACGGCGCGATGGACCTCGCCCATGCCGCCCTTGCCGACCAGCTTCTCCAGGCGGTAACCCTGGATGTGCGGAGGGCCTGCGACCGGCCGCGCAGGAGACTGGGTGGCTTCGAGGGAGGCGGACATCGCGGAGGCGGGGGGAGACCCTCCGAGGCTACTCTCGTGCTGAATCCCCGGACAACCCGACGACGCATGCCCACCACCCGGGAACGACTACAGGATCTCCACGCCGAGCTGTCCGGATGCCGCGCCTGTCCGCGGGTGGTGGGAACTCCCGTACACCCTTCCGCACAGCCGGCGCGGATCCTCCTCGTCGGGCAGGCCCCCGGCCCGCGGGAGGCCTCGCTGGGAAGGCCGTTCGCGTGGACTGCGGGGCGGACGCTCTTCGGGTGGTTCGCGTCGGTGCTCGGGGCGGACGAGGAGACGGTGCGCCGCCACGTGTACCTCGCCGCGGTCACCCGCTGTTTCCCGGGAAAGGCCCCCGGGGGCGGGGACCGGCGGCCGGATCCGGACGAGGTGGGGCGCTGTCGCCGCTGGCTGAGGGCCGAGGTGGAGCTGATGCGGCCACGGCTGGTCGTGCCGGTGGGCACGCTGGCGATCGCCGAGGTCATGGGTCACCGGGGCGGGCTGGCGGACGTGGTGGGCACCTCGCAGCGGCTCGTCTTCGAGGGCCACCGCACGGACGTGATTCCGCTGCCGCATCCGTCCGGTGCGTCGACCTGGCACAAGATGGAGCCGGGGAGGACCCTGCTCGCCCGCGCGTTGGAGCTGCTCGCCGCGCACCCCGAGGTGCGCCGGGCATTCGGACCGCGCCGGAGCGGCTGAGGGGGCGGCGCGAGCGCTACCAGGACGGTGCGCCGGCGAGTCCCGGGCCGTTGCAGGCGGAGGCGGCGCGGGTGTGCGCGGAGGCCGAGTTGGCGACGACGCGGCCGGTCAGGGGCGTCGGTTCGATGTCGGTGGATCCGAGAGCGCCGAAGGCCGTGAGGGCGCGGAGCTGATCGCTCGCAAGTGACGCGATCTGTTCTCCGAGCGATGTGACCCGGCTGGTGTCCAGCTGGAGCAATGACCAGCGCCCGCGCCGGACGCGTCGGATGAGACCCGCCCGGAGGAGCACCTGGACGTGGTGGGACACCAGCGCGTGGGCCCGTCCGATGCGGGCGCGCAGGTCGGACACGCACATCCCGGGTTCGTGCTCGGAGACCGGGCCGGTGCGGGGGCCCGGGGGGTCGGCGAGGAGCACGAGCATGCGGAGTCGCAGCGGGTCTCCGATGGCCCGAAGGCAGCGAAGCAGGTCCTCTCGAGTCGGTGCGAGCACGATGAGGAGTCTTGATGCCGGCCAGGGTCGGCGTTCGCACCGGGTCCGTTCGCACCAAACGCAGTGGGTACGTGTCCTTCAAGTGACGGACCTGCCTAGAACATTCGTTCTAGGGGTCTTCACCTCGGTGGTGCAGATGCCCTACGGTGTACGCCAGGGAGCTTCGCCCGAAGAGGGGAGCGCGACGCGGGTCCCGTACTCGAGCGCGTTGACCCTCTCAGTCGGCTCCTTGCTCCCGGACATCGCCGAGTGGGCCGTTCAGGCTCCGGGGCGGCTCGCGTTCAGGCGGGGTGTCGTCGAGCGGCTGAGCGGGGCGCTGAGTCTGGAGGCCGCGGCGTTCGCGAGCGTGCCGCCGTCCTGTGGAGACGAGACGGTGGCGGTCTGGAACACCACCGCGCGAAAGCTGATGACCTTGTGGTCGGAGGCAGGGCTCGAGCTGCGGGCTCGGCTGCGTCCTCCGGCGCGATGGCTGTTGTGTGGACCGGGTGAGCGGGACTGGTCCGCGACTGGACGTGAACTCATGTGTTGCGTGCTCAGGGTTGGAGAGCGATCGATGTCCGCTCTGTCGCTCTCCAGGACCCATCCCTTCTCCACCGAGGAGCTGCGGTCGCTCGATCAGCTTCAACCCGTGCTGCAGCTCGGGGACGAGCGGCAGGTCGAGTTCGGCGAGACGATCGGTGCCCGCCTGTCGCCGCGCGAGCGGCAGATCTTCGAGTACCTCGTGCGTGGGTTCCGCAACGAGGACATCGCCCGGGCGCTCGGGACCTCGCCGGCGACCGTGCGGAATCAGCTGGTGCGGCTCTACCGGAAGACCGGGGTGTCGACGCGGTCGGAGCTGGTGGGTCTGGCGACGTCGAGGATCCTGTCGCAGGCGGCGGGAGGTGCGCGATGACCGCGCTCCAGGCCGAGGCGTTCGCCGCGCCGGAGCGTCCCGACGCATCCGAGCTGGTGCCCGAGCTCACGCGGCTTGCGCTCGCCTCGGCGTGCAAGGCGGAGTTCCGCTGCCGCGCGCTGGCGCTGCTGTCGCGGGCGCTGCCGTTCGATCGGGCGGTGTGGGAGGAGGTTCCGCCCTTCGGTGACTTCCGGGTCGTGTATCCCGGAGTGAGCTGGGTCGGAGGGCGGGACGGCGAGGCGCGGGCTCGGGCCTGCGTAGTCGCCGAGACGGGTCAGGACGTCGACGAGGGCGCCGGGGAGGTGGCATTTCCCGGCGAGGAGCAGCGCGCGAGGGTGGATCGAGCCCGAGCGGTGCTCCGGCTCGATCTCGAGCGCTTCGGGCGTACGAGGGCAGTCCTCACGGTGGAACGAGGAGGGGAGGCGTTCGGAGCCAGGGATGTCGACTGGCTCCGGACGCTGCTTCCCACGCTGATCCTCGCGGACGAGGGGACCGCGGCGAGCGCGGGACCATCCCGGGCGCTGACCCCGCGAGAGGCGGACGTCGTGGAGTACGTCCGGCTCGGGTACACGAACGCGCAGATCGGGCTCGCGACCGGGAGATCGGTGTCCGCGGTGCGGAACCTCCTGGTGCGCATCTTCGACAAGACAGGGGTCCGGACGCGTGCGCAGCTGGTGGGCGGGCCGCTGATCACGTCGGGCCTGACCCGCCGCGAGCGGGAGATCGTGGAGAAGCTGCGGGTGGGGCTGACGAACCGTGAGATCGGGCGGGACCTCGGGATCTCCGCGAACACGGTCCGGAACACCCTGGCGCGCCTGTTCGAGAAGGTGGGGGTGTCGACGCGGTCCGAGCTGATGGGGGCGCTCGCGGCGGACGATCCGGAGAAGTGAGGCCGGACGTGGGTTGTCCCGTCCAGTCCGGGCGTAGCGAGGCGGCCGGAACGAGGTGTTTGGCACCTCGTCCTCGCCGGGTCGGGACCCTCCTCCGGCCCTGCGCGCCACCCCGACCGTCGTCGTTTCCGGACTGACCGTCCGCCGCGAAGGACCGGGGGAGGCCTTCGCGATCGCGCGGGCGAGGCGCCCGGACGGCCGGGACGAGGTGTCTGGCACCGCGACCAGCCCGCGGCCAGGTGTCTGTCACGCGCCGAGCAATCACGCTCGTGCGTCACGAGCTGTTCCGCACCCGCCCGAGCAGTGCCGAGGCGGGGACGAGGTGTCCGGTGACGAGGTGTCCGGTGACGAGGTGTCTGGCACCACGCGCGTTGGCCTGAAGCGGCCCATGGGGCCCCCAAGGAACGAGGTGCGTGGCTTCGCGTTCGTGCGCGGCCCGAACGATGACCCTGTGGCAGTCATCCCGTCCCGTGGTCCGGCGCACGTCGAGCGAGCAAGTGTTGTCATCTGCGATCAGGTCGCTGGCGGAGCGCACGGTTCACTCGAACGCAGCGCAGGCTCGCCAGTCTTCCCGATTGGTTTAGGGCCGCTGAACCGATCCACATTTCATATTTCTTTCGATCCAGCCTGCGCTTCGTCTTCAAAACGATCTGCGTTGGAGCGTGCGTGACCGCAGACGGCTCGCCTCCTCGAGGAACGCGCGCGCGGACACTCGTGGCGGCCGTCGTTGCGCACGATCGTCAGTGCACACTCCACGACGTGCACGTACCAGAACCGTACCGGTCAGTCGGACCAAGGAATGCGCGGACTGCCCTCCGCTATCCCTCTTCTCTCAAACGGAGGAGGGATGTTCGTGAGATTGAATCGCTCGGGAAGGCTCGGTGCGCTCGTGCTCGCCGCCACGCTTTTCCCCTCGGTGGTGCTGGCCCAGGGCGCCACGTCGGTGCTGACGGGCAACGTCGTCGACACCCAGACCCATGCGCCGGTTCCCGACGTCGTGGTGACGGCCACCTCGCCGAGTCTCCAGGGCGAGCAGGTCGTGGTGACCGACTCCAGTGGTCTCTATCGGATTCCCCAGCTCCCACCGGGGACGTACACGCTCCGCTTCGAGAAGGAGACGTACCACCCGTACACGCGCACCGGGCTCGACGTGGCCGCGGATCGGACCCTTCGATTGAACGTCGAGATCCTCCCCGAGACGCTCGAGAGCGGAACCATCGTCATCACCGGCGCTGCTCCCGTCGTCGACGTGGGCTCGAGCGCGGTGGGCACCACCATCAACCAGGACTTCATCAAGAACTTCGCGCTGAGCCGGGCGGGAGGCCTCGGAGGCGCGGTCCGCTCCTTCGACTCGATCTCCGCGGCGGCGCCGCAGGCCGCGGTGGACCTCTACGGGATCTCGATCAATGGCGCGACCTCGCCCGAGAGCTCGTACCTGATCGACGGGCTCTCGGTGAACAA
>CAZDSB010000245.1:0-15241 GCA_964507515.1 uncultured Myxococcaceae bacterium | reverse complement strand
GGGTTCGCGCATCGCCGAGGCGCTGACCGAGCTGGGCCGCACCTACGCCGCGCAGGGCGATCGTGCGCGGGCCGACGAGAGCTTCCGGCGCGCGCTCGACACCGACCCCCAGGCCGCGGACGCTTACTTCTTCTACGCCCGGTTCCTCGGCGAGGACCGCCGGACCCGGGAGAAGGCCCGGGTCACCGCGGCCAAGTACCTCGAGCTGGAGCCGCGGGGCGATCACGCCGCCGACGCGCAGGCGCTCGCCCGCTGAGCATGGTCGCTGGCGCGCGACTGCGCGCTTCAACAGGCGTCCCCCTGGGTGCGGGGGGCTGAGCCCGTTCGTTTGCGCGCCGGGCGTCAACCCGAACGTCGAGAACGAGGCGATTCCCCGGCTGGCACCGCTTGCAGGTGGCGGAATCGCCGCTGGCACCGCCCGCCGGAAACGGAACCCCGGCAGGGAATCGTCTCTGGCCCTTGAAGCGAGCCCCCAGGACGGATAATCGAGGGCCTCGCCCATGACCGTCCGTGCCCTGTCCAGGCCGGTATCTCCCGCCGCGGATCTCCTCTCGCTCGTCAAGCCGCGCCTCTCCAGCCTGGTGCTCTGCACGCTCGCCGGAGGCATGTGGCTGGCTCCGGGCGAGCTGTCGGTGGCGCGGTGGGTGGGCACCTTGCTCGGGACCGCGGGCACGGTGGGCGCGGCCAATGCGCTGAACTGCTGGATCGAGCGGGACCGCGATCGGTACATGGCCCGGACCCGGCTGCGGCCGCTGCCCTCGGGGCGAATGGAGTCCGGCGTCGCGCTCGCCTTCGGCATCCTGCTCGCGGTGTTCTCGCTGCCGTTCCTCGCGATGGCGAGCAACGGCCTCACCGCGTTGCTCGGCTGCATCGCGCTGGTGAGCTACGTCGCGGCCTACACGCCGCTGAAGCCGAAGAGCTCGATGGCGATGCTGGTGGGGGCCGTCCCGGGCGCGCTTCCACCGCTGATGGGATGGACGGCGGTGACCGGCCGGATCGGCCCCGGAGGGCTCCTCCTCTTCGGCATCCTGTTCGCCTGGCAGATTCCGCACTTCCTCGCCATCGCGCTCTTCCGCAAGGAGGAGTACCGGAACGCGGGAACCATGGCGTTTCCGCTCGTGAATGGCGACGACGCGAGCCGCGTGTGGATGCTGCTCTGGACGATGCTGCTCGTCCTCCTGAGCGTGCTGCTCGTCCCGTTCGGCGTCGCGGGGCCGTTCTATCTCGCGGTGGCGCTGGTGCTCGGCGGCGCCTTCCTGGCGCTCGTCGTCCGGGGCGTGGTGCGCCGCGAGCAGAAGGCCTGGGCCCGCAAGACGTTCTTCTTCAGCCTCGTGTACCTCGCCGGGCTCTTCGCTGCGCTGCTGCTCTCCGCGCGCGCGCACTAGCGAGTGCGCGTTCCGCGCATGCCGTCCGGATCCTGACTGGAGTGACTGGAGTTTTCCGGTGTCCCGGACGCGCCGGGAGACCGGACCGGGTGCGACGAGTGGGCCCTCCAGGATTCGAACCTGGGACCAATCGGTTATGAGCCGACAGCTCTGACCGCTGAGCTAAGGGCCCGGACGGTGACCACATCCTGGTACACCGGCGCCGTCGGGTCCACAGCGGACGAAACCTTGCCGCGTGACGACGGAGAGGGGAGCATTTGGTCTGCTGGGCGCGAGGACCGCCCTGCTGCACCGTCCTCTCGCCCGCGTCCCCGGAGGACACCGGATGTCACTTCACGGAAGACTCGCCGCGCTGGGCCTCATGGTCTGTGCGTTGTCGGCCAGCGCGGCGCCGAAGATCACCATCGCTCCCATCACCGGCGACAAGAAGTCGCAGGTGGGAAGCCAGATCTCGGCCGCGCTCTGCAGGACCTACACCTGCGTCCCCTCGAGCCGCGTCTTCACGAAGAAGAAGCCGGACTGGAACAAGATGAAGAGCGCGCAGGTCACCGGCCTCCTGGTCGGCGGCGTTGCCAAGGCCAAGACCGGCAAGGGCAAGGAGGTTCAGCTCTCCTGGCTGGACAAGCCGGGGAAGGCCGCGCAGAGCTGGTCGTTCCCGCTCACCAGCGCCGGGAAGGTCACCAGCGCGAGCATTCAGACGCTGAGCACCGACGTCGGGAACCTCACCTCCGGAGGAGGCGTCGGAGCCGTGGGCGCGGTCGCCGCCGGCACTGCTGCCGCCGCTCCAGGCGGGGACACGCTGAGCACCACGCCTCCGACCGCCGCTCCAGCCGCGGGTGCCATGGCCGCGGGTGCGGCCGCTGGCACCGAGCCGCTTCCGCTTCCGGTGACGCCCACCCCGCCTGCGCCGGGTGAGAAGTCTCTCGCCGACACGCCGGTCGCGGTCGACGCCGGAGCGAACCAGGGCTTCGAGCCGCCGCGGCACCAGTGGCGCTTCGCGGTGGAGCTCGGCGCGGATCTGCTGAACCGGAACCTCTCCTACGGGAACGTGCCTGCGGGCTCCATCCTGCGCCCCTACAGCATCGGTCTGTTCTTCGCTCCCCACGCTCGCCTCGAGCTGTTCCCGATCGCCTTCTTCTCGGACGGGTTCTTCGCCGGCATCGGTCTGTTCG
This sequence comes from uncultured Myxococcaceae bacterium, assembly GCA_964507515.1. Classification (GTDB taxonomy): domain Bacteria; phylum Myxococcota; class Myxococcia; order Myxococcales; family Myxococcaceae; genus RPRB01. The sequence continues at coordinate 12,684 of CAZDSB010000245.1, read as the reverse complement.
GCGACTACTCGATGTCGCTCGGGCTGAAGAGCAAGTTTCAGGATACCGCCAACCCGTTCGAGAAGGGCACGAGCTACACCCGCTGGCAGGCCGGCCTGGAGTGGCGGATGCGTTTCTGGCACGACTCGGACTTCGCGATCGTTCCGTTCTTCGCCTACGGCAAGCAGAAGTTCGTCACCGATGGCGATCCGACCGGCAGTGGCTTCTCCGGCCTGCCCCAGTTCGATCTGTCGGGCATCAAGTTCGGTCTGCGCCTCGACATCCCGGTCTCCAGCGGCTTCTGGATCCTCGTCGGTGGCGACTACGTGATGTGGAGCACCAAGGAGCTCGCCGTGCAGGACGACACCGGCGTGAACTCCACCAAGTTCACCGGCAGCGCAAAGGCCATCGAGGCCGAGCTCGGCTTCCACATCCAGATCGCGGGTCCGTTCGCGGTCCGCGTCTTCGGCACCTACAGCTCGACCTCGTTCACCTTCGACGAAGGCCAGGCGCAGGCGGCCGGAAGCGCGACCGACCGCTACCTCGGCGGGCGAGTGATGCTTCGCCTGACGTTCTAGCGGGCAGGCCCCGTTTGAATGCACGGGGCAGTGACGCGTTCCAAGGTGCAACGAGGGCGAATGGATCGCCCTCCTTCCGAAAGGACGAAGCACCTCATGAAGCGCATTCTTTCCGCCGCTGTCCTGGCCGTCGCCCTGCCGTTCGCCGCGTTCGCGCAGGCTCCCTCGACCACCGGCAGCGACACCAGCACCGCGGCTCCGGCGACCAAGTCGGAGAGCAAGACCGAGTCGAAGACCTCCACCCAGGCCGACGGCACGGTGAAGACCGAGAAGAAGCACTCCGAGAAGAAGGCGAAGAAGACCTCTCCTCGGCACAAGGCCGCGAAGCGGAGCGGTGAGGCCACCCAGGCCCCCGCCGCGAAGTAAGGCAGACGCCGTCCTGAATCACCGGGCGGCGGCGCTCCCGACCGGGGCGCTCGCCGCCCGTTTCTCGTTCGCTGTCATCGGGTGCCGCGGCGAATCCGCCGGTGCAGCGTCTCGTCGCCGATGGGCAGGAACGCCGACCGCGGCACACGTCCGCTCTCGCCCACCGTCACGCCTTCGCGACGGAGGCGTCGGGCCTGCTCGATCCGGACCTCCTCGGCCATGGTCCGGTCGGCGCGGAGCACGCGCCACCAGGGCAGCTGCGGTCCGATGCGCCCCATCACCTTGCCGATGAGTCGTGCCCGGCCGGGAAGCCCCGCCAGCACCGCCACCCGCGAGTAGCTCAGCACCCGTCCGCGCGGGATGGCCCGCACCACGCGGGCCACGGTCCGGTGGAGCTCGTCGCGGGGCAGAAGCACGGGAGAGCGTCTTACACGAGCTTCGCGACGGGGCGTCAGAGCGCCGGGCTCGCGCAGGGCGCTCGGAGCAACTCCGGAGGCGGCCCGCGCGACCTCTCGCGGCTCAGCGGCTCAGCTGCCCTCGACGAACGAGCGCAGCCGCTTGCTCCGCGACGGGTGCCGGAGCTTCCGGAGCGCCTTCGCCTCGATCTGCCGGATGCGCTCGCGGGTCACCTCGAAGTCCTGACCCACCTCCTCCAGGGTGTGGTCCGACTTCTCGCCGATGCCGAACCGCATCCGGAGCACCTTCTCCTCGCGCGGAGTGAGGGTGGCGAGCACCTTCCGGGTCTGCTCGGCCAGGTTCATGTTGATGACTGCATCCGAGGGGGAGACCAGGCTCTTGTCCTCGATGAAGTCGCCCAGGTGCGAGTCCTCCTCCTCACCGATGGGCGTCTCGAGGCTGATGGGCTCCTTCGCGATCTTGAGGACCTTGCGGACCTTGTCGAGCGGGAGCTCCATCTTCTCCGCGATCTCCTCCGGAGTGGGCTCGCGGCCGATCTCCTGCACCAGGTAGCGGCTGGTGCGGATCAGCTTGTTGATGGTCTCGATCATGTGCACCGGGATGCGGATGGTGCGCGCCTGATCGGCGATGGCCCGGGTGATCGCCTGCCGGATCCACCAGGTGGCATAGGTGCTGAACTTGTAGCCGCGCTTGTACTCGAACTTGTCCACCGCCTTCATGAGGCCGATGTTCCCCTCCTGGATCAGGTCGAGGAACTGCAGCCCGCGGTTGGTGTACTTCTTCGCGATCGACACCACGAGACGGAGGTTGGCCTCCACCAGCTCGGCCTTGGCCCGCTCGGCCTTGCGCTCGCCGACGCGGATCGCCTCGTAGTTCCGGCGCAGCAGCTCCACCGGGAGGTTGGCCTCTTCCTCGACCCGCTTGATCTTCCGCACCGAGGTGCGGACGTCCCGGTCGATGGCCTCGAGCTGCTCCTGGGTGACGTTGAGCCGCTTCTGCAGCTTCTTGGAGGTCGCCGGGTTCTCCCGGGACTCGCGGAGCTGCGGCCGGAGCTCCTTCATCTCCATCCCCAGCGAGCGCTCCATCTGGCGGAGCTCGTCCTCGGCCTTCTCCACCCGCTCGATGAGCCCGCGGAGGTTCAGCACGATGCGGTCGATCTGCTTCTTGTTGAGCCGCATCTCCTCCAGCACTTCCATCATCTTGGTGCGGGCGTCGCGGATCTCCTGCTTCACTTCCTTGCGCTTCGCCTCGGAGAGCTTCTTCTTCCCGGAGAGCTCCTCCTCGAGCGCGTCCACCACCTCTGCGTGCTTCCGGATCCGCTCGATCTGCTTGCAGATCTGCTCGATGCGGTTCAGCTCGCTCTGGTTGAGCTGCGCGGCGGCGTCGCCCTCGGCGGCGTCGCCCTCCGACTCCGTCTCGCCCTCGCCCTGGTTCTCCTCCGGCGCGTCCTTCACCACCTCGCGGACGCGCAGCTTTCCGCTCCGCAGGCGGTTGCCCATGTCGAGGATGTCCGCCACCGCCAGCCGGCAGGCCAGCAGCGCCCGGAGGACCTCCTTCTCGCCCTCCTCGATGCGCTTGGCGATCTCCACCTCGCCCTCGCGGGTGAGGAGCGAGACCGAGCCCATCTTCCGGAGGTAGAGGCGGACCGGATCGTTCGACTTGCCGCCCGGCTCGTCGTCCTCGTCCTTCTCCTCCTCCTCCTCGACCTCCTTCGCCGCCGGCTCCTCCGACGCCGCCACCGTGGGCTTCGTCTCCGAGCCCTGCGCCGCCTTCTGCGCGTCGACGATCTCGATCTCGTTGTCGCCGAACATCGACATCACGTCGTCGATCTGGTCGGACGAGACGATGTCCGCGGGCAGCGCGTCGTTGACCTCGTCGTACGTCAGGTAGCCCTTCGCGCGGCCCGCCTCCAGGAGGTCCTTGACCTCCTTGCGGTCCGCGATCGGCTCTTCCTCCTCGGCCTCCTCGACCGCGTCGGGATCCACCTCGACCGCTGCGGCGAGCTCCTCGGCCTGCTCCTCCGGGTCCACCTCGTCGTGCGCCGCCACCGGCTTCTTCGCCCGGCGGGCGTCGGCAGCCACCTTCGCCGCCGCGGGCTTCTTCTTGGACTCCTTCTCCTTGGAGGGAGCCTTCAGCCGCGACGAGCGGCCGGAAGTGGAGGACTTGGCGGACTTCTTGGTGGGCATCGGCGAACGACTCCGGGGGATTCTGGGAGGTCCAGGGAAATTGAGGCGTGAACGCGCGGCTTTATCACCGGAGCGCGCACGGTCACAAACTACCAGTGGGGGGTGGGGGAGGGGCCGCCTCGAGCAGGCGCTTCAGCCTCAGTAATTCACCCCGTTCCTCCTGCAACCTTTTCGTCTCCTCGTCCAGCTCGTGCGCCCCCACGAGAAGAGCGGTGCTCCGTGCGATGTGGTCCAGCCGCTCCTTCACCCGGGTCAGCTTCAGCCTCCGGGCAAGGGCCTCCAGGGCCTCCGGTAACTGTTCGGCATCACGCGGAAGCAGTCCCTGGGCGGCTTCGATGCTCGTCCGCAGCCGGGGACTCGTCCCCTCCACCGCATCCGCCGGCGCCACCCCCGCCTGCAGCTGGGCGAGGACCGCGCGGAGGCCCGGATGGGTCACCTCGTCCACGACGGTGGCCGCCGCAGTGCCCCGGATCAGCTCCGGGCGGGTCAGGAACAGCGCGCCGAGCGCCGCCTCGGCCCGGTCCAGGGGACGCTCCGCCCGGGGAGGCACCGCAGAGGCGGGCTTGGGAACCGGGCGGAGGAGGGGGCCCTTGGCTCGTAGCCCGGCCTCCAGCTCCGCCGCCGGTAGACCGGAATGCGCGGCCAGGCCGGAAAAGAAGGCCGAGCGGACCAGGCCGACGGGAAGCTCCGCGACCACGGGTCGCAGCCGCCCCAGGGCCTCCATCTTCCGCTCGAAGCTGCCGGCGCGACCCTCGGGGAGGAAGGTCCGGAAGAGGTGCTCGGACAGCGGGACCGCCGAGGCCAGGAGCGCCCGGACCGCGTCGCCACCCTGGCCGCGGGCGAAGGTGTCCGGATCCTCGCCTTCCGGGAGCAGCGCCACCCGGGTGGATGTGCCGCCCGCGAGCAACGCCGGAGCGAGCCGCTCCACCGCCTTCCGCCCGGCCTCGTCACCGTCGAGCAGCAGCACGAGCTCGCGCGCGTCCACCCGCTGCAGGGCCGCCACGTGGCCGGGCGTCAGCGCCGTCGAGCACAGCGCCACCGCGTGCGTCACCCCCGCCTGGTGCAGGCCGATGACGTCGAAGTAGCCCTCCACCAGCACCGCGCTCCGGCGCCGTCGCACCTCGTCCCGAGCGCGGTCCAGTCCGTAGAGCGTCTCGCTCTTGTTGTAGAGCCGGGACTCCTTCGAGTTGAGGTACTTGGGCCCCTGGTCTCCGAGCAGCAGCCGGCCGCCGAAGGCCACCACGCGCCCGTCGGCGGCCCGGATGGGGATCATCAGCCGGCCCCGGAACACGTCGTATGCGCCATCGCCGCGGGTGCGCCGCTGCACCAGCCCGGCCTGGATGCCGAACTCGAGCAGGCCGCGGGCGAGCAGCAGATCCGACAGGCGGCTCCAGGCCTCCGGCGCCCAGCCGAGGCCGAAGCTCCGCGCGGTCTCATCGCCCACGCCGCGGGACGCGAGCGCCTCGCGCGCCACCTTGCCCTCGGAGCTCCACAGCTGCGACTTGAAGTGCTCGAGCGCGAGGTCGGTGACCTCCCGCAGGTGCTGGCGCTCCCGTGCCGAGGGATCCTCCGTCGCGGACAGGTCCACCCCCACCTCGCGGGCGAGGTCGCGCACGGCATCCACGAAGGTCTTCCCGAGGTAGCGCTGCACGAAGGCGATGGCGTCGCCTCCCACCTGGCATCCGAAGCACTTGAAGCGCTTCAGCTCCGGCGTCACGTAGAACGAGGCGCTCTTCTCCTGGTGGAACGGGCAGCGCCCCTTGAAGCTCTTGCCCGACTTCTTGAGCTCGACGTGACGACCCACGAGCGCGACCAGGTCGACGCGCTCCAGGATCTCGTCGATGGTGTGCTCGGGGATGGGCACGGGCGTGAGACCGTCCAGTCTAGACCTCCGAGGTGACTCCGGCCGGCGCCGCGCGAACGGGCCCCGGCACCGGGTCACTTCGGCGCCAGCTCCGCCTTCACCGCGTCGGACACGGCCTTGCCCTCGGCCCGTCCCTGGATCTTGGGCATCAGCGCCTTCATCACCGCCCCCATGTCCTTCGGGCCCTTCGCACCCACCTGGGCGACGGCAGCCCGCACCTCGGCGCGCAGCTCCTCGGCGGACATCTGCGCCGGGAGGTACGTCTGGAGCCGCGCGATCTCCTTCTCCTCCTTGTCGGCCAGCTCGGGGCGGCCGCCGGCGCGGAACTGCTCCACGGACTCGCGGCGCTGCTTGATCAGGCTCCCGATCACCGAGAGGACGCCCGGGTCCTCGAGCGGGTGACCGCCGGGCTCGACCTCCTTGTACTTCACCGCGCTCTTCAGCATCCGCAGCACGCTCGTCCCGAGCTCGTCCTTGCTGCGCATCGCATCCTTCAGGTCGGCGTCGATGCGTTCCTTCAGGCTGGGCATGGACACATCCTCTCCGGAACCCGCCGGCCGGGCAGGGCCAGCGGGTCCCCGGAACCTCCGAGGGGCTCTAGAACGACTTGCGCTGCTTCTTCACCGCGCGCTTCTTCGCGGCCAGCGCCTTCTTCTTCCGCTTCACGGAGGGTTTCTCGTAGTGCTCCCGCTTGCGGATCTCCGACAGGATGCCGGCCTTCTCGGTCGCCTTCTTGAAGCGCTTGAGCGCGCTCTCGATCGACTCGCCTTCCTTCACTCGGATACCAGGCATGCTCGGGGTCACCTCCCTCCATCAGGATTGAACGGCGGCCCACTCCATGGCCGATGCCGCCGCCGGATGCAAGGCCCCCGGATGTGCGCGGCGATCCCGGGATCAGCTGCGCTCGCCCGCCACCACCCGCTCCATCGCGCCGCGGACGGCGCTCATCGAGCGGTGCACGCCCAGCACGTGCATCAGCTTCGTCACCGCCGCCACCGACGTCATGTCACCGCCGGAGATCGCACCCTCCGACAGGGCCGCGGTTCCGCCCTCGTAGAGCGACAGGTCCACCGCGTTCCGTGGCGCCTGGCTGACCACCACCACCGCGACGCCGCGGCGCCGCGCCTCCCGGAAGACCGGGCGGAGCGACCGTCCGCCTGCCTCGTCCACCGGCACGTTCCCCGCCCCGTAAGCCTCCACCACGAGGCCCCGCATGCGCCCCAGCAGCGCGAGCGGCAACGCCGGGTCCAGCCCGGGGAAGACCTTGAGCAGGAACACCAGAGGGTCGAGGCGGTCCACCAGCCGGAGCGGACGGGGCGGAAGCCCCTTCTCGAAGTGCGCCGTCACCCCCAGCGTCCCGAGGAGCGGGAAGTTGGGGCTCTCGAAGGCGTCGTAGTCCGCCACCGCCGCCTTCAGGGTCCGGTTCCCGCGGTAGAGCTTGCTGTCGAAGCACACCGTCACCTCCGGGGGACCCCGCAGCGCCGAGGTCACCGCGTCGATGAGGTTCAGCCGGGCGTCCGTCCGCACCTCCTTCAGCGGACGCTGGCTCCCGGTGAGCACCACGGGCCGGTCCAGCCCGGGCAGCAGGAACGACAGCGCGCTCGCGGTGTAGGCCAGCGTGTCCGTCCCGTGCGTGACCACCGCGCCGTCGAACTCGGGCAGCCGGCGGGCGAGCACCTGCGCGAGCTGCACCCAGGACTCGGGCCGCATCTCGCTCGAGTCCACGTTGCTGAAGACCTCCAGCTTCACCTCGGCCAGCTCCGCCAGCTCCGGGATGCGCTCGCGCAGCGTCCGGGCGAAGGGCGCGGGTCGGAGCGCCGAGGGCCGGCCCCCCGCCATTCCCAGGGTGCCGCCGGTGTGCAGCATCAGGACTCGAGGACGGGTGGCCACGGCGCGTGTCCCCCAGTTTCAGCAGCCCCACCGGGCGCCTTGCAACAACTCCGGGCGGACGTGTAGCAAGGGCGGCCGTGGGCAACTCCCCTGTCTCCCGCTGGCTCTCCGCGGCGGCGCTCCTGGCCTGCACGGTCGGGGCGCCCGCCCTCGCGCAGGACGTCCCGGACGCCGCGACGCTCGCGCCTGCCGCTCGCTCCGAGTACGACCGCGTGCTCCAGGACGAGTTCTGCGGCTGTGGCTCACCGCACTCCCTCGGCCAGTGCCTCAAGGGCCACCCCGAGTGCCGCCACAGCCGCCGCCTCGCCCAGATCGCCGCCTTCGAGGCCGGCCGGGGCATCACCGCCGCCGAGATCGGCGTCGAGCTCGCCCGCTACGACCAGGGCTTCCGTGACGGGCGCACCACCTTCAAGGTCGACGAACGGCAGTGCCGCGGGAAGGGACCGGTCACCCTGGTCGAGTTCTCGGACTTCGAGTGCCCCCACTGCGCGCTCCTTCGCCCGGCACTGGAAAAGTTCGCCTCCGACAACGCCTCCAGGGTCAAGCTGTGCTGGATGAGCTTCCCGCTGAGCCATTTCCCCAACGCGATGCCCGCCGCGCAGGCCGCCCTCCTGGCCCGCGACAAGGGGAAGTTCTGGCCCGTCCACGACGCGCTCTTCGAGAACCAGGGGCACCTCTCCGCGGACGTCCTCCAGGCGATCCTCGGCAAGGCCGGAATCTCCGCCGCGGATGCGAAGAAGGCGCTGGCCGAGAAGGGCTACCAAGAGCAGGCGGAGGCCCAGCGCTCGGCCGGCGTCGCCGCCGGCGTCAATGCCACTCCCACGGTCTTCGTCAACGGGAGGAAGCTGGACCTCGTCCCCGCGCCGGAGATCCTCGCCATCAGCGTCGACGACGAGCTCGACTGGCAGAAGACTCGCGGCACCTGGACCACGGCCAACCGGTGAGGCCCTCGACGCGCCCATGACCGCCCGCATCCGCGTGGAGTCCGGAGGGCGTGTCGCTCCCGATGGCGAGGCCTCGGGCGAGCTGGCTGCGCGCCACGGCAGCTTCGTTCTTCTTCCCACCGCTCCGGATGTCCTCGCCGCGCTCCGCCAGCCGCCCGAGGGCGGACGGAGCAAGGGCCCTCGCGTCGTCGTCATCGGCGATGCGTCCGGCTTCCCCCTCTCGGACCTCATCGCCTTCCTCGGGCAGTCCCGCTGGACCGGCACGTTGCGGCTCCACGCGCCCGGCGGAGAGCGCTCCGTCGTCCTCAAGGACGGAGAGGTCCACGGCGCGAGCAGCGAGGACCCCGCCGATCGCCTGAGCGAGGTGCTGGTCCGCATCGGCCACGCGGCCCGCCACGACGTCGAGGACGCCCTCCGCGACAACCCGCCGAGCCGCGTCGGCCGTGCCCTGGTGGATCGCGGGCTGCTCCAGCCGCACGACCTCTGGGCCTGCGTCACGCAGCAGGTCTCGGACATCTTCCATGCCATCGTCCTCGCACGCGAGGGCGCCTTCACGCTCGTGGACCAGGAGCCGGAGGAGAAGACCGGCACGGCCGTCCAGCTCTCCACCCAGAGCCTGCTGATGGACGCCATCCGAAAGATCGACGAGCTGCAGCACTTCCGGCAGCGCATCCCTCACGGCCGCGTCTACGTGACCAAGAAGCGGCCCAGCGACGGAAAGCTCCAGCCGGATGAGGACCGGCTCCTGGCCCTGGCAAACGGACAGCGCACGGTGCTCGAGCTCGCCCAGGCCTCGAAGCTCAGCGAGTTCGACGCCACCAAGATCATCTTCCGCCTCCTCGAGGGCGGTTACGCTACCGTCTCCGAGCTGAAGCACGGCGAGGTCGCCGCGCCCACCCGCGGGAAGGCCGCCGGCCGCGGCGCCGAGTCCGAGCCGGCGGTGCGGGTCGTGGCCACCTTCGACGAGATCTTCGGGGAGATCGCCCGCGAGGTCGCCTCGAAGGGCATGTCCCGCGAGTTCCTCGAGGCGGCCAACGCCGCGCTGAAGAGCCGGAGCCTCTCCGAGTCTCCGGTGCTCATCGGACTCGAGCTCGGCGGCGACGGGAGGTTCGACGCGAAGAAGGTCCTCGAGGCCTACACCCGGGCTCGCACGACGCTCGGCAGCGAGCCGGTCGCCTCGCTGCGGCAGGCGCTGTCCGACGTGATGTTCTTCCTCCTCTTCCAGGCCGGTGAGCTCCTGGAGTCGCGTGCGGACGAGGACCTCGCGCGACGGGTCAAGGACCTGCTCGCCACCCTCGATTGACTCCTGGCGCGCTCCGGCTGACCGCGGCGCTTCCGGGCACGGGCGGGAGCATCCGGGCCACTCCCGACGACTTCGACGTCGAGGAAGTCCCGGCCTACGCCCCCTCCGGGCAGGGCGAGCACCTCTTCCTCCTCGTGGAGAAGGTGGGCCTCGACACGCCGGAGGCCGCGGTCCGTGTCGCGTCCGCGCTGGGACTGCACCTGGCCCACGTGTCCTGGGCCGGCCTCAAGGACCGCGTCGCCCGCACCCGGCAGTGGCTCTGCGTCCCCGCCCGGGCCGAGTCCGGGCTCGCCGCGCTCGCGCCCACGCCCGAGCTGCGGGTCCTGTCCCACGCCCGGCACGGGAACAAGCTGCGGGTCGGCCATCTCCGCGGGAACCGCTTCCGCATCCGGATCGTGGACGCCGAGCGACCCGAGGCGGCCGCGTCGGTGATGGAGCGCCTCGTCGCCGAGGGCCTTCCCAACGCCTTCGGGGAGCAGCGCTTCGGTCGCGGCGACACGGCGCTCCGCGGGAGCGCACTCGTCCGGGGCGAGCGGCTGCCGCACCGGCCCAGCGCGTTCGAGCGCAAGCTCTACGTCTCGGCGTACCAGGCGCTGCTGTTCAACCGGATGCTCGAGCGCCGCCTCGCCGCCGGGACCCTTCGTCGCGCGCTCCTGGGAGATCTCATGCGAAGGACCGACTCGGGCGGTCTCTTCGTCTGCCGCGAGCCCGGGATCGATCAGCCGCGAGTCGACCGCGGGGAGATCGTGGCCACCGGGCCCCTCTTCGGCTGGAAGATGCAGAGGCCCGAGGGTGAGGTCGATGCCACCGAGCAGGCCGTGCTCGCCGCCGAGCAGCTCGGGCTCGACAGCTTCCGGCGCCTCGGGAGCATTGCCGAGGGCACGCGCCGCCCGTTTGCCGTCCCGGTGACGGACGCCTCCTGGTCGATCGGGCGCTCCACGGTCGAGCTCGCCTTCACGCTGCCCGCAGGCTCCTACGCGACGGTACTGCTCGACGAGGTGATGAAGTGCGCCGGGTGATCGCCGCCGCGCTCGTGACGGCGTGCGCCTGCGCGCACTCGCCGCCGCCGCCAGAGGTGGGCGCAGCGACCCAGGCTCCAGCGCCACCCCCACCGCCGGTCACCGGGCAGGAGCGACCCGTTCCGGCCGACCTCCGGACGGAGCTCGGTAGGGTCAAGGGCACCGCACTGTTTCTCATCGAGTCCCTCGACGAGACGATCGCCGCGGTCCACGCGCTCCACGCCTCCGGTGCGAGCCTCGGGCCGGACGTCCTCGCGATTCTCACCCTGCCCACGCCGTGGGCCCGGGGCTGGGACGTCCTCTTCGTCGCCGAGCGGCGCGGGGGTGGCGTCTCGGTGGTTCACGAGGGGCGGCATCCCGACGGAGAGAGCCGCTCCTTCGAGCGACTGGACGATCCGCGACCCCTGGTGGGCATCGAGGTCGAAGCCTGGGCGGCGAGGCAGCTCGCCGCGGATCGCTATCTGCGGAACGGAACCTGCCACGGCGGGTTCCAGGCCCTCGTCGTGCCGCCGCACCAGGGAGAAAGCGGATTCACCGTCTACATCCTGCCCACGCCGGGGAAGGACCGGGTCGCCATCGGCGGGTTCCGCCGAATCCGCACCTCGGCCGACGCGCAGCGCGTGCTCTCGGACGAGCCTCTGACCGAGGGATGCCTCTCGGCCTCCGACGCAGAGAGATCGATCCGCGTCCGCAACCGTGTCGTCGAGGTGCCGGACGAGGTCTCGCTGATGCTCGCCATCGGCCTGCCGCGGACGTTCGAGGTCGTCACTCGGCGCGGACGCTGGGACATCACGTCCGGAAGGGTCCGCTTCCTCGGCGACGCGGCCCCCTGATGATGACGCCTTCAGCGGGTGCCGGCGTCGCTGGCTCGTGACCGGGCGATCGAGTCGACCTCCAGGATCGCCTCCGCCGCCTGCCGGTGGATGTCCTGGCACAGAGCCTTCGTCTTGCCCTCGCAGGACGCCGAGAGCGCCGCGAGCTGCGTCAGCGCGCTGTAGTCACCGCTCGCGTCGATGGACCGGAGGACGAATCGCCGGAACCCGGGCTCTGCGCGGCAGGTCGCGTCCAGCCGTTCCAGCTCCGACCAGCGCTCCACCAGGACCTTCGGGATGCGATCGGCATAGCTCTCGGCGAGCTCGACGTACTTCTTCAGGTCGCAGCCCCCGTAGCTCAGGAAGGACCGGTGGAGGCCATCCACGTCGGCGAACCGGAGGGGGGCATCGGGGTCCTTCCGGAGCGCTGCTTCGGGGCAGGTGGCCCGGGCAGACGTGGTCGCCGGATTCAGGGCAAGAAGGGCGATCAGCGCCGGGCCGAACGACCGCACGCGCCGTCACCCCAGCGTGTCGAGAAAGAGAGCGCCCTGGTGCGCGATGTACGAGAGCATCCCCACCTCGTACTCGCTGAACACGGGAGACTCGCGCCGGTTCACCAGCTCCATGCAACCGAACGTCCGGCCGTGGGCGATGACCGGCGAGCAGAGGATGCTTCGCGTCTCGTAGTGCACCCGGTCCGAGACGCCGCGGTAGTAGCGCGTGTCCTTCTGCACGTCGGACAGCGCCAGCGACACGCCCTCCACCGCGCAGAACCCCACGATGCCCGTCCCGGCGGGGATGACGATCTTCGCGTCGAGGATCTCCTGCGCCTTCGGCCCCCGGACCACGACGAACCGCAGGTCACCCGAGACCAGCTCGCTGGAGAACACGCTCCCGGCCTCGACCGGGATCTTCTCCATCGCCAGATCCAGGAGGTACCCGAGCCCGTCCGCGGCGTCCCGACGCTGGTAGACGCCCTGCACCCGCTCGAACACCTCGGCCAGCACGTCCTCCATCTGGGCTGCCGGGGACCGCGCCGGCTTCCTCCGCCCGATGGGCCCCTGCGGTGGCTTCGCCGTCGAGACCAGCTCGTCGGTGCGCGGGAGGATGACCCGCGGCGTGCTCATCGGCGTCGGGCGTGGCGCCGTGGACGAGGTCGGCCGGTCCGGGGCACGCATCACCGTCGGATCCAGCCCACCGGGCGGCACGTCCATCCCGCTCGTCCGGTGCGGGTCCTTCACCTCCCGCGCCACGCCCACCAGCGGCGCGTCCGGCCCCTGGGTCTGCGCGGCCGGGTCCACCATCGCCGGCGACGGGGGCGGGACC
>CAZDSB010000244.1:0-12182 GCA_964507515.1 uncultured Myxococcaceae bacterium | reverse complement strand
GATGGAGCGCCGAGTCCTCATCGTCGAGAACGAGAACGAGTTCGCCCTGAGCATGGCATCCGTGCTCCGGTCGGTCGGCTTCCAGACCGCCACGGCCGACAACGCTGCCGAGGCCCAGCGGGAGCTCGAGCTCCGGCGCCCCGACCTCGTCGTCCTCCGCGCCGAGCTGCCGGATCAGTCCGGGTTCGTGCTGTGCGGGCAGATCAAAAAGGGGCGGTTCGGTCAGAACTTGCCCGTGTTGCTCCTCTCCTCCGACGTCGGACAGGAGGGGCTCGCCCAGCACTCGCAGGGGCCAGGCGCCGCCGACGGGTACCTCACCATCCCCTTCGAGATGGGGGAGCTGGCTCAGATGACCGACGCCATCCTGCCGCCGCTGCCGGCGGGGGGCGACGACATGGACCGCTCGCTGGACGAGGCGCTCGGAGGCGAGAACCATCCGACGCCGACCCGCGAGATGCCGCCGGTGGCACCACCGCCGCTGAAGGCGCCCCCGACGGGGAGCCCGCCGCGCCTGCCGCGCCGTGAGCGGCGGAGCGCGTTCACCGAGGAGGATCGCGCGTTCCTCGACCGGACCTTCGCCTCGATCGCGGACCGGAAGGCCGAGCTGCTCGCCGAGTCCCAGAAGCTGCGACGGACGCCCCCTCGCCGCGAGGCGATGGGCACTCCGGAGGGCAAGATCCAGATCCTCCGAGACGAGCTGAAGCTGCGCGAGGCGCAGCTGGCACGCATCTCGGAGATCTGGACCGTTCGCGAGCGCGAGCTGCTCAGCGTCGAGGATCGGCTGCACGAGAAGGACGTCGAGCTGCAGGGCCTCAAGATGCAGGTGGACGACCTGCTCCGCCGCTTCAACGAGGCACAGGCGGCGATGATCCAGAAGGAGCGCGAGCACGGCGCCACCGTCGACGATCTGCTCCTCCAGAAGTTCGCCACCGAGAAGGACCTCATCGAGGTGGTGGCGTCCAAGGAGAAGGACGTCGCGCATCTCCGGCGTGACCTGGTCACGCGCGAGCAGGAGCTGGCAGAGAAGGTCCAGGCGGTGGAGCGGGGCCTGGGGGAGATCGACCGGCTGGAGCGGGCGATGGGCGTGGCCACGCTCGAGTTCGAGGTGAAGGAACAGACGCTCTCCAGCGGCCTGGCGACGATGACCGGCCGTGCCGAGGCCGCGGAGCGGGACCTCGCCGAGACACGGGGCTCCCTGGAGCGCACGACTGCCGAGCGCGACACTCACGACGCGGAGAATTCGCAGCGCATCGCAGAACTGGAGAAGACGCTCGCCGAGACGCGGGCCGAGCGCGAGTCCACCGTGCAGGCGCTGGAGACGCGCGCGCAGAAGGGCGAGGGCCGCGCGGATCGGGCCGAGGCCGAGGCGGCCCGCCTCACGCAGGAGCACGAGCAGGCCGAGGCGCGGAACACCGCGCAGGTGCAAGGGCTCGAGCAGCGGTTGTTCACCTCCGAGACCACCGGCGAGAACCTCAAGCTGGAGCTCGAGCATCTCGGAAAGCAGATGGCGGACCGCCTGTCCGAGCGCGACGCGCGGACGGCGGCGCTGGAGCGAGAGCTGGCCCAGGCGCACGAGCAGCGCGAGAGCGTCGAGGCCGAGATGCACGCGCAGGTGCAGGCGAAGCTCGAGCGCATCGGCGAGCTGGAGGGCGAGCTCGAGTCGACCCGGGCTCACCTCGAGGATCGCGAGACCGAGCTGGGCGGCCAGGTGAGGAGCCTCACCGGCAAGCTGGCCGAGACCACGGCGGCGCTGGAGGCCGAGCGGAGCGCTCGAGGCCAGGTGGAGGCAGAGCGGGCGCGCCTCAAGGAGACGCTCGCGCGGACCGAGGACGCGCTGGCGACGGCGCAGGAGCAGCTCGCCGAGCGCGCGCAGCAGGCGCAGGAGTTCGTGCGCGAGCTCGAGGAGGCCGACGGGCAGCTGCGCGATGCACGTGCGCGGGGGGCAGATCTCGAGAGCAAGCTGGCGGCGGTGGAGGCGGCGAAGCTCGCGCTGGAGGGTGAGCTCTCGGCGACGCAGCAGCTGCTGGCCGACAGCCAGGCCTCGCTCGACCGGGCCGAGCACCTGGTGGTGGACACCCGGGGGCAGCTGGACGCGACCGCCGCGGAGCTGGCGAAGGAGCGGGAGCTCCACGGGGGGACGCGGGCCGAGCTCGCGTCGACTTCGCAGGCTCGCACAGCGCTCGACGCCGACCTGGCACGCACCCAGGACGAGCTGGCGGATCACGTCGAGCTGCTCTCGCTGACCAAGCAGGAGCTGGGGACGCGGGTGGGCGAGGTGACCCGTCTGTCGGGGCAGCTCGCGCAGACCGAGGATGCCCGGGCGGACCTTGAGGAGAAGCACCGGGAGCTCCAGGATTCGGCGGCACGTCAGGAGGAGCTGCTGCGCGGGGACCTGGCCGGGCTCACCACCCAGCTCAACGAGGCGCGCGGGCGGCTGGCCGAGTCGAACAACGAACGGGGGCGTGAGCGCGAGGCGGCGGCACGCGACGCGCAGGCCAAGACCGAGCAGCTGAAGCAGGCCGAGGCGCGGTTCAAGGAGTTCACCGAGGCCGCGGGGCGGCGGCAGACGGAGCTGTCGCAGAAGCTGGCCACCGCGACGCGGGAGACGTTGACCCTCAAGACCGAGCTGGGCGGGCGGGTGGACCAGCTCTCGGCCCAGCTGGCTCAGGCGCAGACCGAGCGGGACAAGGCGCGGAGCGAGCTCGGAGCCGAGCTCGAGGCGGTGCGGGCGCGCGCGACCGAGCTGGAAGCGGAGCTGTCCAGCGAGCGGGCCGAGGCGGCGGGCCGGGAGCAGGCGCTGCTCGAGCGGGCGGAGACTGCGGAGCGGCAGGCGCAAGACACGGCGGCGCAGCTGGGGGCGCGGGTGGCGGAGCTAGAGGAGGCCATCGCGCAGGCGGGAACGGAGCGGGACGAGGCGGCGCAGCGGGCGGCGACGCGAGAGGGCGAAGCGCGCACGGCGGTGTCGGAGCGGACGCGGATCGAGCGGGAGCTGGGCGGGCGCGTGCAGGCGGCGGAGGCGCGCGCGGCCGACGCGGCGGGACGGCTGGCGGCGGCGGAGCGGGCGCGGAAGGAGATCGAGGCGCGGGCGCTGGCGGAGCGCGAGGAGATGGTGGGGAAGCAGCGCGCGGAGCTGGAGCGTCGAGACGCGGCGAAGGCGCAGGAGGTGGCGCGCCTGCAGCAGTCGGTGCAGGAGCGAGCCCGTGCTCTGAAGGTGGCGGAGCTCGAGCTCGCGCGGCTGAAGGCGCGCGCCCCGCCAGCGGGGTCGACGGGCACCGGGACGAACGTGGTGGTGCAGCGCCCTGCCCCGGCCCAGCCGGCACCGTCGAAGGCGGCACCGCCCACCGATGGCGACGAAGCCTGGCAGAAGCTCGTCGACGAGCTCGACAAGCCCTGAGGCGAATCCGGGGAGCCGGTTGCGGGGATCGGCCGGCAGAACCCTGGCACGGAACTTTCGCGCTCCAGGACTGACGGCGACCGCATCCCGGACCCGCCGGGTTGACGACACGACGCCTCGAACGGCCGCCGGGGAGAACGCCGAAACTCGCCGGAACTCGAAGACTTTCGAGGTTCCTTCGAGGTCTCAGAGACTTCGTTCGTCGCTCCCGGGGACTCCTTTTTTCAGCCTCGGGTGAACGGCCGGCGGCCGGACCGGTGTGCCTTCCGCGCGCTCGCGGCGCCGAGGTCGTCGTCACCCCGGAGGTCACCGGCGGCCCCCTCGGGAATCAACCCGCGGGATGGCTCTGCCGGTGACCGGTCAGCGCTAGAGCGTCGCCCGAGCTTCCCGCAGCACGTCGCGGAACCTCAGGGCCGACACCACCTGCCACACTCCACCCGGCTCACCCGGGGAGCGCGTCTGCTCGCGAAGCCGGGTGCTTGCGCGAGCCAGCGCGCGAACGACCACCCAGCCGATGAGGAAGAGGAGTCCACCGGGCAGCAGCAGCGCCACCACACCCAGCCCCGTCTTCAGCCCGCGCGACCTCACGTTTCCACCTCGCGGAGCCCTCGGCCCGGCCCCGTCCACCCCGCCCGCTTTGCACACGCCGGACCACCGTTCGTGCCCGGCTGCCGCACCTCTGATATCCACGAGATGCGCATCGGCCGTGCGGCCGGCAAGAAACAGGGACGGCAACTCACCGTGGAAAATTCGGTCACACCCTCGCCCTCTTCTACAGGGGTGCCCCGAGGGTTCACTTCCGTGACAGATGCGCTCGGCCGCCTCGAGGCGACCGGGTACCTGGCGTCGACCGAGATCGCCACCGCGGCGTTCCTCGCCGACCGTCTGCAGAAGCCGATCCTCGTGGAGGGGCCAGCGGGTGTCGGAAAGACGGACTTCGCCCGCGCGATGGCCCAGGCCCTCGGCAGACCCCTCTTCCGCCTCCAGTGCTACGAGGGACTCGACGAGGCCAAGGCGCTGTACGAGTGGGAGTACGCGAAGCAGCTGCTCTACACGCAGATCCTGAAGGACAAGCTCGGTGAGTCGCTGGCCGGCGCCGCCACGCTGACCGAGGCCGCGGACCGCATCGCGGCATCGGACGCCGTGTTCTTCTCCGAGCGGTTCCTCGTACGGCGCCCGGTGCTGCGGGCACTGCTCGCCGATCAGCCGGCGCTCTTGCTGGTGGACGAGGTGGACAAGGCCGACCCCGAGTTCGAGGCCTTCCTGCTGGAGGTCCTCGCCGACGCCGCGGTCACCATCCCCGAGCTCGGGACGCTCCGGGCGAAGTTTCCGCCGCGCGCGGTCCTGACCTCCAACGCGGCGCGCGAGCTCTCGGACGCGCTGAAGCGTCGCTGCCTCCACCTCCACATCGACTTCCCGGACCGCGAGCGGGAGCTGCGCATCGTCCGCATCCGGGCGCCCGAGGTCCCTGCCGCCCTCGCCGCGCAGGTGGTGTCCGCGGTGGAGCGGATCCGCCGGGTGGAGCTCAAGAAGCCTCCCTCCATCAGCGAGACGCTGGACTGGGCCCGCAGCCTGGTGCTCCTCAACGCCGAGGCCCTCTCGCCCGAGCTGGTCGCCGCGACGCTCAACGTGCTCCTCAAGCACACGGCCGACGTGGAGAAGGTCCGCACCCAGCTGGGGCAGATCGCCACGCCGTGACCTCCGCTGGTCCGGGCACGCTCGAGCTGCCCGAGCGCACCGGGCGAGAGCTCGAGGCGCTCGCGCATCGCCTCGGCGCGGCACGTGCTGCGGCCCTGGTCGAGGCCATCCGCCGGACCGGGGAGGTCGAGCCGGTCACCCGGGGGCTGCTCCGGATCCAGGACGCGGTCCTCGGAGCGCCCGGAGCCGAGGCGCTGGCCACCCGACTGGTGCTCGCCAGCGAGTCGATCCAGCGGCTCCTCCAGCGCCGTCCCGGGCTCCTTCGCTGGGTTCACCGGAGCGCCAGCACGGCGGTGCCCCTCGATGAGGCGGCGCTGGCCGGATCGCTCGCCGCCTTGCTCCTTCGCTGCGACGGCGACGGTCCGGAGGACCTGCTCCGTCGGCTCCGGCGCTTCAAGGCGCGACAAGCGCTGCGGCTCGCCGCACGGGACGTCTGGCTCGGGATGCCGATGGAGGCGCTCGGACGGGAGCAGACGGCGCTGGCCGAGGCGTTGCTCCGGGCCGCCCTGCCGCACCTCGAGGCGCCCTTGCGGCGCCGCTACGGCGCCCCCTCACCGGAGGGCTTCGTCGTGCTCGGGCTCGGAAAGCTCGGCGGCGAGGATCTCAACTGGAGCTCGGACATCGACCTGGTGCTGGTGCACCGGGGCGACGGGATGACCGAGGGCGGCACCGGCGGATCCGTACCGACGGTCACCTACTACACCCGGCTCGCAGAGGCGCTCGCACGGACGATGTCCACCGTCACCGAGGACGGCTTCTGCTTCCGTGTCGACCTGGATCTGCGACCCCAGGGGAGGGCCGGAGCTGCGGTGAGCTCGCTCCCCTCGATGCTGCAGTACTACGAGCAGCAGGGTCGCACCTGGGAGCGGGCGGCGTGGATCAAGGCACGGCCGGTGGCCGGAGACCTCGCGCTCGGGCAGGAGCTGCTCGAGGAGCTCGGGCCGTTCGTCTGGCGGAGGACGCTCGACCTCGCCGCGGTGGAGGCTCTTCGCGATCTCAAGATGCAGATCGACCTGCGGAGCACCGCCCGCGAGAACGACGTGAAGCTGGGGCCGGGCGGCATCCGCGAGGTGGAGTTCGTCGCTGCCGCGCTGCAGCTGCTTCACGGCGGACGGACTCCGGCGCTGCGGGTTCGCTCCACCCAGCGGGCGCTCCGGCGGCTGGTGGAGGCCGGGCTCCTCTCGCAGGCCGACGTGGACCGTCTGCTCGAGGCGTACGCCTTCCTCCGGCGGGTCGAGAACCGGCTCCAGATGGTCGACGAGCGGCAGACCCAGGCGGTGCCTCCACCGGGGCCGGAACGGGACCGGCTGGCGCACTCGCTCGAGCTGTCCGACGCCGCCGCGCTCGAGGCGGAGCTGCAGCGCCACCGGGGCTATGTCGCGCAGGCCTTCCACGTCCTGCTCGGCCAGGAGGCGCGCGGCGAGCTCCCACAGGAGCCGGATCTGGTCGTCGCGCTGGACGAGGACGTGGACGATCTGGCGCGCACCGAGGCCCTCGCCCGCCGTGGCTTCGACGAGCCGTCCGCGGCCCTGGCGTCGGTGCAGCGGCTCCGGCGCGTGCTCGGAGCGGCGCGGCTCGAGGAGGGTCCAGGCCCTTCGGGCATCGCGCTCCAGCTGCTGCAGGGCGCGGCGCGAAGCCCGGACCCGGATCAGGCGCTTTTCTATCTGGCCGAGTTCGCCTCGGCGCTGTCCGTCCCCGCAGGCTACCTGCGCCTCCTTCACCAGCGCCCGGCAGTCGCGCGGCGGCTGCTGGACCTCTTCGGGCAGAGCGCGTACCTCAGCGCCGAGCTCGCACGGACCCCGGAGCTCCTGGACCAGCTCGTCTCCTGGGACGCGGAGGCGCTCCACAAGCCACCGGAACGGATCCGCACCGAGCTGGATGGACGCGCCGCGCGGGCCACGGAGGACCCCGAGCAGCTGCTCGGGGCGCTGCGGCGCTTCAAGAACGAGGAGGTGCTCCGGGTCGGCCTCGGGGACATCGCAGGTGAGCTCGAGGTCCCCGAGGTGGCCCGACAGCTCACGGCGCTGGCGGACGGCCTGCTCGACCATGCCATGCTCCTCGCCGCCGAGCACGCGCGCGGCCGGTGGGGCATCCCGAGGATGCGGGACGGGCGCAGGGCGCCTCTGGCAGTCCTCGGGATGGGGAAGCTCGGCGGCCGCGAGCTCGGGTACCACTCCGACCTGGATCTGCTCTTCGTCTACGGGTCGAGCGCCGACGAGGAGACCACCGGCGGAACCGCTGGACGGCTGGGCCACCACGAGTACTTCGCGCGGATGGTGCAGCGGCTCCTGTCGCTGTTGACCCTGCAGTACCGGGAGGGACGGCTGTACCAGGTCGACACCCGGCTCCGGCCCTCGGGGAACCAGGGGCCGCTGGTGGTGAGCGAGGAGGCCCTGCTCGAGCACCACACCCGACGGGCGCAGCTCTGGGAGCGGCAGGCGCTGGTGAAGGCCCGGGCGGTCGCGGGCGACGTCGCGTACGGGGAACGGCTGCTCGGAAGCGCGCTCGCGCCCCTCGTCTGGGAGCGGCCGCTTCCGGACGGTGCAGCCGAGGAGATCCACCGGCTCCGGATGCGGATGGAGCGCGAGGTGGCCGGCGAATCCGTGGAGCAGCTGAATCCGAAGACGGGTCAGGGCGGCCTGGTCGACGTGGAGTTCGCCACCCAGTATGTGCAGTTGCTGCACGGGGGGATGCTCCGGGGCATCCGTCAGCCCGGGACGCTCGAAGCGCTGGCCGCCCTCGCCGCCGCCGGGAAGCTGAGGCGTGAGGACGCCGCCGAGCTGCGCGACGGCTACCTCTTCCTCCGCAGGGTGGAGAACCGGCAGCGGCTGGTCCACGGGCGTGCGCTGCAGCACCTCCCCACCCGCGGTCGACCCCTGTTCCTGCTGGCGCGGCGGCTCGGGTACGGCGGTCCGGATGCGGGCGGTGCGTTCCTGTCGGAGTACAGGGCGGTCGCGGCCACCGTGAGAGCGGCCTACGTCCGTGTCCTCCAGCAGTGAGCGTGGTAGGAAGGACGTCCAGGTGCCCGCGACGGACCCCGTCCACGTGCTGGTGGTCGACGACGACCGCAACGTCCAGCGCATGCTGGCGGATGCGCTCGGCAAGGCCGGGTTCCGGGTCACCGTCGAGCGGGACGGCGAGGCGGCGCTCGCGGCATTCGAGCGACAATCTTTCGACGTCGTGCTGCTCGACGTGCTGCTGCCAGCGCTGAACGGCTACGAGGTCGCGAAGCGGATCAAGAGCACCCCGCGCGGGGAGCGCACCCCGGTGCTGATGCTGTCCGGCATCTACAAGACGAAGATGCACCAGGCCCAGGCGGTGGAGCGGCACGGGGCCGCGGCCTTCGTCGAGAAGCCATTCAAGCTGACCCAGCTGTTCGGGAAGCTCGAGTTGGTGCTCGGCGATCGCTTCCCGAAGCCACCCCCTGCCCCGCCGGCGAACGGCTCACCGGAACCCGCGTCCGAGCCGCTGGCCGACCCGCGGGCGAAAGCAGAGGCGGAGGGGGTCGAGTTCGCCGCCGCGGAGTCGACCGAGGCCGGACTCGAGCCAGAGCTCACGATGCCGGCGCCGAGCGAGACGGCGTCGGCGGATCGCGGCACGTTCGCCACCCGCGCGTTCCCCGAGCTGCTGGCGGATCTGCACCGGCGTCGGGCGACCGGAGGGCTCCTGCTCCGGCGGGACAAGGTGAAGAAGATCGTCTTCGTCCGCGCGGGCGCGCCGGAGAGCGTGAAGAGCAACCGGCTGTCGGAGTGCCTCGGACGCGTGATGGTGCGGGAGCGGATGATCTCGGAGGCAGACTGCGAGGAGTCCCTGAAGCGGATGAAGGCCTCCGGCCGCCAGCAGGGGACCGTGCTCATCGAGATGGGCTGCATCAGCCCGCACAACCTCCGCTACGCGCTCGAGCTGCAGCTGCGGCTGAAGCTCCTCGAGGTGTTCGGCTGGACGCGGGGCGAGTTTCAGTTCAACCCCAAGGCGCAGCCGCCCGCCGAGACGGTGCGCCTGCAGATGTCGACGGCGGCCATCGTCTACGAGGGCGTGAAGCGGAGCTACGACCCCGGGCGGCTCCTGGAGGCGCTGGGGGAGATCGCCCCCAGGTACGTGCACCCGGCAAAGGATCCGCTGTTCGCGGCCCAGGACATGTCTCTCGGTGAGGAGGAGGCCGGGCTGCTGGCGCTCATGGACGGCAGCCGCACGGTGCGCGAGCTCCGGCGCAGGGGGCCGCTGTCGCCGCTCGACACCGACCGGTTCCTGTATGCGCTGCTCGCGTCCCAGATGGTGGAGCTCCGGAGCGAGCGCCGGACCGGCCCCCCGCCGCCGCGGGTGGAGATCGGCTCGGCGCAGGGTCTGGGAGACCGGCCCTGGGACGAGGAAGAGGAGGTCCTGGAGCTCGAGGATGAGGTGCCGCCGAGCGACGACGAAGGCCACCTGCGCGAGCGAATGCTCGGTGCGCTGGCGGCGATGCGACGGATGGACTACTTCGAGCTGCTGGGTCTCCGCCGCGACGCGTCGGCCGAGGCGGTGCGGGTGGCCGCGGTGGAGCTGCTTCGGGAGTACCGGGTGGACGGTCCGACCAGCTCCAGGGAGGTCGAGACGGTGGTGAAGGAGATCGCCGACCTCGTTGGCCTGGCGCACGACACCCTGGTCGAGCCCGGTGCCCGGGCGCGCTACGAGGCGGAGCTGCGGGCCGGTGGGGTGAAGCACGAGGTGGGCGAGGCCGTGGGTCGGATGCTGGAGGCCGAGAGCGCGTTCCGCCGCGGCGAGCAGCTTCTCGCGTCCGGCGATGTGCCGGGGGCATACGCCGCGTTCAGCGAGGCGGTGCGACTGCAGCCCGAGGAGGGGGAGTTCCTGGCGCTGCTCGGCTGGACGACCCATACCCGGGCCCCGTCCGACGCGAGCGCCGGTCGACAGGCGCTGAGCCTGCTCGCCGACGCGGTGGAGCGGAGTCCCACGCTGGACCGGGCGCACCTCTACAAGGGCCACGTGCACAAGGCGCTGGGGCAGACCGCCGAAGCGCAGGGCGAGTACGAGAAGGCGGTGGAGTGCAACCCGGCCTGCACCGAGGCGCTCCGCGAGCTGAGCATCCTGACCTGGGCGGCGCGACTGACACAGTCCAGCCCTTCCTGAAGCCTTTGACTGCGGGCCCCGCGACGTGCGGTGGTTCGGCTCCGACATGAGCTCGACCTCCAACGCGATCCTCACCGCAGACAGCATCTGGCTCGACGGGAAGATCGTCCCCTGGGCGCAGGGCCAGGTGCCAATCATGACCCACGCCCTCCACTACGGGCTGGGGGTGTTCGAGGGCATCCGGGCCTACCGCACCCACGACGGGCGGCTGGCGGTGTTCCGGCTGCGCGAGCACATGAAGCGGTTCGCCGACTCGTGTCACATCATCCAGCTGCAGCTGCCCTACACCGAGGACCAGCTCTGCGAGGCCTGCCTGGAGGTGCTCCGCGCGCAGCGGGCGCGCTTCGCCAACGGCGCATACCTCAGACCGATCGCCTTCATGGGGGACGGCGCGATGGGGCTGGGGGCGGTGAACCCGACGCGGGTGGCGGTGACGGCGTGGGACTGGGGCGCGTACCTTGGAGACAAGGGAGTCCGCGACGGGATCCGGGCGAAGGTCTCGAGCTTCACCCGCATGCACGTGAACGTGAACATGGTGCGGGGGAAGATCACGGGCCAGTACGTGAACAGCATCCTCGCGAAGCGGGAGGCGGTGCAGGCGGGTTACGACGAGGCGATCCTCCTCGACATCTCGGGGTTCGTGGCGGAGGCGTCGGGCGAGAACGTCTTCATGGTGAACAAGAAGGACATCGTCCGGACGCCGCCGCTGTCGTCGCCGATCCTGGCGGGCATCACGCGACGGTCCGTCCTCCGCATGCTGAAGGACGCGGGTCACCCGGTGGAGGAGGTCACCTTCACGCGGGATGCCCTGTACATCTCGAACGAGGTGTTCTTCACCGGGACGGCGGCGGAGATCACGCCGGTCCGGGAGGTGGACAACCGCCGGATCGGGACGGGGGCAATCGGACCGGTCGTGAAGAAGGTTCAGGACATGTACTTCCGCGTCGTTCGCGGACAGGAGCCCCGGTACGCCGAGTGGCTCACGTACGTGTGAGACCCCCCGAACGAGGTCTCTGAACGAGGTCTCTGAGAACTCCCGGCCGACCCCGAAGGTCCTGACCACCGGACCCTCCGTCTCCCGCCCCGGCCTGCTGGCGGGGGTCGCTCCATCCCGGCTCGGGTCGACGAAGTCTCTGAGACGTTTCCTGGGTCCCGAGGATCGTTCGCCGAGCGGCTGAACGGTCGGTCGATGCTTGCGCAGTGCGTCCGACGCGATTAGCCTCTCCGGCCCTCCGCCGCGCCCCCCGCCCCCTTGAAGGAACGTTACCAGGACATCGACGACAAGAACGACGCGCTGCGGGAGCTTCTCTCCGACCATCCCAAGGCCGCGGAGTTCATGTTGCGCTTCGAGCGCGCGTGGGTCTACCACGACAACGCGCTCGAGGGCGTCGTGTACAACGAGCAGGAGCTCGGCGCGGGCCTCGATCCGAGCGGTGCTCCGCCCGAGGCGTCACTCCTCCCGGCGGTCCTCGACATCCGCAACCACAAGGCGGCCATCAACTACATCCGGGAGGAGGCGCATACCTCGGGGCGCAAGGCGGCGGCTGTCCCGCTCGCCACGGTGAAGCGAATCCACGACCTCCTGCTCGGCAACACGCCCGAGGCACAGGCCATGCGGGCACAGCTCGAGCGGCGGGAACGTACGGAGAAGGAGCTGGCGAAGGAGCGGGAACGGGCCGGGCTGCGGAAGGACATGCCCCTGCACCGTACCTACTTCCACGACATCGCGCAGCCGGCGAAGATCCAGGGGCTGCTCGACAAGCTGATCGAGTTCACCGGGACGACCGAGTTCCGCGAGTACCACCCGATCAAGCAGGCGGCGACGTTCCAGTTCCAGTTCCTCCAGGTGTTCCCGTTCAGCGAGCACTCGGGGAAGGTGGCGAGAATGACGTCGAACCTCATCCTCGCCCGGCACGGATACCTGCCATGCATCATTCACTCCATCGACCGGCAGCGGTACTACGAG
>CAZDSB010000243.1:0-5030 GCA_964507515.1 uncultured Myxococcaceae bacterium | reverse complement strand
GGGTCCTGATGGAGCAGCCGCTGCACGCTCTGGAGCACGAGCGATGCACCGAGCAGCGGCGCGAGGGCCAGCGCGACCTCGAACACCACCAGCCCCGACTGGAGCCACTGCGTCCGGTGCCCCAGGGCGCTGCGCATCTCGCCGCGGACCGCCGACAGGTCGCCGCGGGCGAGCAGCAGCGAGGGCAGCACGCCAAAGAGCGCGGTGGTGAGCACGCACAGACCCACCGAGAAGCCCAGGACGCGCGCGTCGAGCCCCACGCCGTGCGCCAGGGCCGGCGCGCGGATGGGAAGCGCGCCGCGGAGCACCGAGGTGCCTGCCCAGCCGAGGAGGAGGCCGAGCGCCGTCCCGACCACCGAGAGCACCGCTGCCTCGGCGAGGAGCGCCCTCGCCACCCGCCAGCGATCGGCGCCGAGCGCCATCCGGACCGCCACCTCGCGGCGCCGCGCGGCTCCCCGGGCGAGGAGGAGGTTGGCGAGGTTCACGCAGGCGATGAGCAGGACGAGGCCCACGACCGCACCCAGCGCCCCCAGTGAGGACCGGGCCTCGCCGAGGAGCTCGTCCACCCACGGAAGGACCAGGATTCCGTGGTGCACGTACTCCGGATTCTCCTTGGCGATCTCCTTCACCACCGAGAGCAGATCCCTCTGCGCGGAGGCGACGGTCACCCCCGGGGCGAGCCGGCCGATGGCGTTCATGAAGTGGGTGCCGCGCGGAAGCTGAGCAGGATCGTTCTGGAGCGGGACCCACACGTCCGAGTCGCCGAGCCAGTGTGGCTGCTCTCGCACCACGCCCAGGACGGTGTGATCGATGCCGTCGAGGCGGACGGTGGACCCCACGATGTCCGGTCGCCCGGCGTACTGCTTTCGCCAGAATCGCTCGCCCAGCATCGCCACCGCCGGGCCGCCGACCTTGTCCTCGTCCTCCGAGAACTCGCGCCCGAGGAGGGGCGGCAGGCCGAGGACACGGAACGCGCCGGCGTTCATTCGCTGGGCCGAGACGCGCACCGGCTCGCCGTCGCCGGAGAGGCTCTTGTTGGTGTTGGCGAAGAGCGCGAGCCCGCTGAGGCTCCGGGAGCGGGTGATCCAGTCGTGGGCGTCCGGCACCGAGACCGAGGCGCGGGCGACGTCCGGCTGCACGTCGTAGATCCGGACCAGCTGCTCGGGCGCGCGGTACTCGAGTGGACGCAGGAGCACCGCGTTCACCAGCGTGAAGACGGCCGTGGTCGCACCCGTGGCGAGGGCGAGCGTCAGGACCGCCGTCGCGGTGAAGCCCCGGTCCTTCAGCAGCCGCCGGATGGCGACCCGGAGGTCCTTTCCGATCCCGGAGAAGGGAGACGGGCTCGGCTCGCGCGCCTGGGACTCGTTCATGGTCCGGTGCTCAGCGAAGGCCGTGCCAGGGGCATCTCGCGGGGGAAAGGCAGGGAACACCGCGCGATTCCGGTCACGGCCGGGAACTGCAATCCCATTTCCGGACAGCGCTCCTGCAGGCCCCGAGCTGGCTCGGCCGCAAGTGACGCGGCAGGCCCGGAGGCGACGCCGAGGTCACGCCAGTCGGGGCAGCATTGCTCCTCGCGACGGGCCTGCGGCGCTCGTGGGCTCGAGACGGTGGTGCTTCGACCGACGCGCGGGCATCGAGGTCGGGCCCGCCATCGGGCGCGCGCGGAACACGCGCGAGGCTCCCGGGACGCTGGACCGGCGCGGCCTCGCGGAGCCAGGGGTCAAGGTGCAATAGCAACCAGCCACAGACCCATCGTGAAGCGACCACGCGTCTTCCACGACTTGCGCGGATGCATCGCGCACCGCTGCCATCGAGATTGCTTTAGCGCCTCGAGCCTCCGCTCCGCTCGCCCCGGGCCTCGGGCTCGGCCTAGAGCGCTCATGGCCCCGGTGGTCGCCGATCGCAGCCGAAGCCGACCGAGCCAGGCACGGAACCGGGGGGGCCCCGAGCTCGAGCGATCCCCGCTGTTGGGTGCCGGCGTCCCGGACCTGCCGTCCAACAGAGCGTGCCTCGCTCCGCGCGAACCCTCCGCGCGCGGAGCTCGACGATCGCCGCTGCTGGTGCCGGAGTCCCGGCCGTGCCGTCCAGACGACTGTGCGTCCTCCGGCGTGAACCCTCCGCGCGAGCGATCGAGGCCAGGTCCGGATCTGCCTGCGCCTGGCGTGCCTGGACGTTCCGCCTCGCCTCGAGGCGATCTCTCGCGGGGTCGACCCGGGCTAGCTGCTCGAGCCCTCGGTCTCCGGCGTCGACACGGACGCCGTCGTCGAGGCAGCATCGGGCGTCGGAACCGACGGCGCCCCCGAGGTCGCAGCAGTGGCGCCAGCCGCGGGCGGCTCAGCCGGCGCCTCCGCCTTCGCCTCGGCCTCGGCACGGTCGTAGGCCCGGATGACCTCCTGCACCAGCGGGTGGCGGACCACGTCCACCTCGGTGAACCCGCAGAAGGCGATGCCCTCCACGCCCTCCAGGATTCGCCGAGCGTGCGTCAGGCCCGACATCTTGCCCTGCGGCAGATCCACCTGGGTCACGTCGCCGGTCACCACCGTCTTGCTGTGGAAGCCGAGCCGGGTGAGGAACATCTTCATCTGCTCGACGGTGGTGTTCTGCGCCTCGTCCAGGATGACGAAGGCGTCGTTCAGCGTCCGCCCGCGCATGAAGGCGAGCGGCGCGACCTCCACCGTCCCCTGCTCCACCAGCTGCGCCGCGCGGCCCGCGTCCATCATGTCGTGGAGCGCGTCGTACAGCGGACGGAGATAGGGGTTCACCTTCTCCGCGAGGTCTCCAGGGAGGAAGCCGAGCTTCTCGCCCGCCTCCACCGCGGGCCGCGCGAGGATGATTCGCTTCACGCTCCGGGCCTGGAGCGCCGCCACCGCCATGGCCATCGCGAGGTAGGTCTTCCCGGTGCCCGCCGGACCGACGCCGAAGACGATGTCGTGCCTGCGGATCGCGTCGACGTAACGCTTCTGGGCGAGGCTCTTCGGAGCGACGTTGCGCCCGGCACGTGAGAGCACCGGACCGAGCACGAGGCTGTCGAGCCCCTGCTCCGGCGAGGCGCTGCGCCCCAGCATCTTCAGCCCCTGCTCCACGTCCTCGCGGCCCACGGGCTGACCTGCGCGGAGGATGTTCTCGAGCTGCTCCACCAGGCGAACCGCGGACGCCACCGCGTCGGCCGGACCGGACAGGTGGAGCTCGGTGCCGCGCTGCCCGACCCGCACGCCCAGCCGTCGCTCGATCGCCTTGAGGTTCTCGGCATGGTTGCCGGAGACGCCCAGGGCGACGTCGTTGTCGCGGAGGTCCACCCGGGCGGTGGTCACGAGGGAGGTGTCACGGGGCGACGCGGTGGGCAACGGTTCCTTTCATGCGCCCGGGTCACGGGCTCGGCAGCAGTCGGGGAGGCTAGCGCAAGGGCGGCAGGAGGATGAACTCCTGGGGTCCGACGCGGCGGTAGTAGTAACGCTCCGCCCAGGGGAATCGCACGTCGGTGGACGACAGAAGTCCCTGATCCACCAGCGCATCGAGCGAGGCAGGAACCTCGCCGCGCTCCAGCCGATACACCGCGAGGGCGCCCTCGATGCGGCTCACCTGGGACCGGGTGATCTGCTGGCGGAGCACGCCCTCGGCGAACCCGGCCCCCGTGCTCGAGCGGACCGCCCAGGGATTGAGCTGGGTCCCGAGCAGCACGCCCACGATCCCGGCGAGCACCACCATGCTGACCGCGAGGCGCCCCAGCGCTCCGCGGAGACGGTCGCCGAGCCCGATGTCGTCCTCGGGCAGGTCCGGCTCGCCCACCGGCATGAGCGCGTTGGCGTGGCCGAGGTTGGCGAGGTTGCAGAGCGCCTTGCAGGTCTCGAACTCTCCGAGGCACGACAGGTCGATTAGCTTCCGGACGTCTCGGTAACCGTTGACCAGCGCGAACACCCGGCGCTCGGACACGCCGACCGAGGCGAACTCACCGCCGGACTCGATGGGCGCCCCGTCCGGTGGGAGGTACTTCCCCTGGGCGAACACCAGGTCGTAGCGGGGGATCCGCTTCCGGATCACCGGCCACTCGTCGACCATCCGGAAGCCTTCCATCAACACCGACTCGGCGCGCACCGGGTCCAGGTCGTGCGTGTCGTGATGGACGGGGCCTTGCTCGAACTCGTAGGTCCCGGTCTTCCAGGTGAAGAGGCGGTAGAGCGTCTCGTTGAACTGCAGCTGCGCCATCCGCCGGTACTGGTCCTTGGTCAGGATGCCCTGGGAGATGAGGCAGTCGCCCAGTCGCTGCAGCGAACGCTTCTGCGTCTCGAGCGCAAGCTCCAGCTGGGCCTCGGTGATGAGCTCCGCGGCGACCAGCATGTGACCGAAGAGGTCGCGCTTCTTCTTGGAGACGCTCTCGGCGGAGACGATGGCGCCGTCCTGGAAGCCGACCTTGACCTCCTGATCCTTGCTCCGGAGGTGAAGGACGCCGGTCTTCTGCTGCTGGGCGATGAGCTGGAGGATGTCGGCGATGCCGAAGTCCTTGAGCGTTCCGGCGAGGGCCATCTAGCGCCTCTCCCGGGCCAGGTGGCGCAGCGACGCGCCCCAGGTCACCGCCAGCAGGACCAGCGCGAGGGCCAGCCATCCCGCGGTCCCGGGCGAGAGCCCCGGAGTCCGGAGCAGTCCCTCGCGGTTGATGGCCGCCGTGATTCCGAAGGCGAAGACGAAGGCGTGCAGCGCACCACGAACGGGGAGACCGGTGAAGAGGTGCCCCGCGCCCGACCAGACGAGACCCAGGGCGTACGCCCAGCGGCTCACCCACGCCTGGTGGTGGCGGACCTCCATCTCCTTGTTCACCCGCGCCATGGGCGCCACCTTCCCGCGACGGGTGTACACGTTGACGCACTGATGGCAGAGGAGGCTGCCCTCGAGCAGCTCGGGGTCGCAGCGGCGGCACACCGAACGGCCGCACTTGTGACATTCGCGGCTCACCCCTCGTCCACCGCGGAGGAACCCCAGGGCGGCGAGGATGGCGATGCCGACCAGCGGGACGAGTACGGCGGCGCCGGGGCTCA
>CAZDSB010000242.1:0-9747 GCA_964507515.1 uncultured Myxococcaceae bacterium | reverse complement strand
GTGTCCGTTACGAGGTGTCTGACACCTGGAAGCGGACACCTGGAAGCGACACCTGGTAGCGGACACCTGCTAGCGGGCTCGGGACGTCTCCCGGTCCGGGCCTTGCTGAGGCGAGTCCGGATGTCCCTCGCGGCGGAGCTGCTCGCGCTCGTGTTCCCGCCCGCCTGCGCCGCCTGCGCTTCCCTCCTCGAGGCCGAGGCGACCTTCTGCGCGCTGTGCACCCTGGCGACGGAGCCGGTCCCCCTCCCCGGATGCCGGCGTTGCGCCGAGCCGGTCGAGCAGCCCGGGGCCTGCCCGCGCTGCCTCCGGGCATCACCTCCATTTCGCTCGGCCCACGCCGCGTTCGTGCACACCGGACCGCTCGCCCGCGCCATCCATCGCTTCAAGTACGAGGGGCACAGCGAGCTCGCGCTGCCGCTCGCCCGGGCGCTCGCGGCCGAGGCGCGACCGTGGCTCGACGCCCTCGGCCCTGCCGCGGTGCTCGTCCCGGTCCCCCTGCACCGGGGCCGGCTGCTGCGTCGGGGCTACGACCAGGCCGCCCTGCTCACCCGCGCCCTCGCCCGGGAGACCGGTCTGGCGCAGCGGCCCACCCTGCTCCAGCGGGTCCGCGCCACCCGGAGGCAGGTGGGGCTCAGCGAGGCCCAGCGCATCGAGAACCTCCACGGGGCGTTCGCCACGCGTGGTCCCACGCCCGGCGCGCCGGTGGTCCTGGTGGACGACGTGTTCACCACGGGCGCCACCGTCCGGGCGGCCGGCGCCGCTCTGCGCGAGTCGGGGGTGCGGTGGGTGTACGTCCTCACCCTCGCCCGTGCGGTCGGGGAAGCGAACCCCGGTCGCTTCGGGTTATGAACGACGAGCCATCGTGGTTTCCAGCCTCCTCCTCACGGCCTTCCTGGCCGCAGCCTCCACTCCCACCCCAGACGATCCGCTTCCCGCCGAGGCCCAGGCCCGGGCCAAGGATGCGCTCGCCCAGTCCCGCTCGCCCCGCGGCGCCGCCGCGCTGATCCGGCTCCGCGGGCTGCGCGACGACCTCGCCGACCCGCATCCGGTGGACGCGACCTTCAGCCGCATCGCGTCCGATCCGCGGGCCGATCCGTTCACCCGCACGCTCGCGAAGCAGGTGCTCTCGGACATCGACGTGACCCAGGGCCGCGTTCCGGAGGCCGAGCGCCGGATCCGCGCCCTCGGCTACCTCCAGGATGTCTACGTGCTCGGCGGGTTCGACAACGAGGGCAAGACCGGCTGTGACACGGACGCCGGGCCCGAGAAGACGCTCGATCTCGAGGCAACGCTGCAGGCGAAGGGACACCCCGCGCGCTGGCGCAAGGCCGCCGCTCGCTCGCTGGACGGCGGGATCGACCTGGGTGCGATGCTCCGGCCCACCCGCGGCGTCGTCGCCTACGTGCTCGCCCTGCTCGACGAGCCGGCCGCCCGACGCACCGTGCTCGCCCTCGGCACCTCTGGAGGCTTCCGGCTCTGGGTGAACGGGGAGAAGGTGGCCAGCAGCGACAGCTACCACCCTGCACGCCCGGACCAGGATCGCGTCGCGGTGCAGCTGCGCACGGGCGTGAACCGGGTCCTCCTCAAGGTGTGTCACGAGGACTCGGGCGTGCTCGGTGCCTACCTCCGGGACGAGTCGGCACGCGCCCGGCTCGTGACACCTGCCCGGCTTCCGCCGCTTCCGCCCGGGCCGGGCCCCGCCGCGAAGCGCCTGCCGACGCTCGCCACCACCCTCGAGGCCGAGGTGAATCGCCGGCCGGAGGACGCGCGCCTTCGCGCGGATTACGCGCAGGTGCTGGAGGCGACCCAGGCCTTCGATTCCCGCGAACACGCCGACGTGGCGAACGCCGAGCGCGCCACCGCGGATGCGGTCGCCACCGGCCATCCGGATCCTCGCCTCGAGCTCCTCGCTGCACGGCTCCAGCAGGACGAGAACATCCGGCGACGTCACCTCGACGCGGCGCTCGCCGCGGCTCCTGACCTGCTCGAGGCCCGCGTGCTGCTCGCGCGTGCAGAGCTCACCCAGGGCCATCCGGAACGGGTGCTCACCCTCCTCCAGCCAGTGGTACAGCGCTGGAAGGGGTTCGTCCCGGCGCAGGTGCTCCTGGCGCGCGCCGAGGACGACCTCGGCGACTCGGTGTCGGCCACCCGTCGCATCGAGAACCTACCCCCGTCGAGCTGGCGCATCCCCGAGGCGGGACGGGAGCGGGTCCGCAGCGCACGGCGGCTGGACCGGAGCGACGAGGCGCTCGAGCGCCTGCGGGGCGTGCTCGAGGCCCGCCCTGGCGACGGCAGCAGCCTGTCCCTCCTGGCCGAGACGCTGGCCGACCGCGGAGACGTCACCGGGGCCGAGGACGCGATGCGCGCCGCCCTGCGAGTGTCCCCCACCAGCAACGACGTCCGCCTTCGCCTGGCCGAGCTGCTCGCATCGAACGGAAGGCTCGAGGACGGGCTGACCCTCTTCTCCGAGGCCGAGGCCCTCTGCCCGGACGATTCCGAGATCTTCGAGCGGATGGGCCGGACGCTGCTCTACGCGGGGCGCAAGGACCCCGCGCTCGCCGCCCTGGACCGCTCGCTGGTCCTCCGCCCTCAGAATCCGGCGCTGCGCGACGCGGTCCGGGCGCTGCATGGCACCGACGCCGCTGCCGCCTCGACCGACGCCATCGACATCCGCCCGCTGGTCGCCGAGGCGGATAGCTACGCGGAGGATGCGGTGACGCTCGCCGACGTCACGCGGGTCCGCGTCCAGCAGAGCGGGCTCTCCAGCCGCTTCCACCAGCTCGCGGTGAAGGTCTACACCCGCCGCGGGGTCGACGCGTTCCGCAGCTTCCCCATCACCTACAGCCCGAGCCGCGAGGAGGTCCGCATCCTCCGCGCCCGCATCACGAAGCCCGACGGCTCACTGGTGGAGAGCTTCGGTGACACCAACCGCAGCCTCAACGAGCCGTGGTCCGGCATGTACTACGACGCGCAGGCCAAGGTCCTGAGCTTCCCCGCCCTCGCCCCCGATGACGTGCTCGAGATTCAGTACCGCGTGGAGGACACGGCCAGCGACAACCTCCTCTCGGACTACTGGGGCGATCTCTCCTACGTGCAGGGCACCACCCCGAAGCTGCGCTGGGAGTACGTCGTGGACATGCCCGCGGCGCGCACCCTGTACTGGAACGAGAAGACCCTCGGCGCCGGCGTGAGCGCTCGGCACGAGCCCACTTCCGATGGCCGCGCCCTCTACCGGTTCGAGGCGAAGCACGTCTCGCGCGTCACGCCCGAGCCGGGGATGCCGGGCTGGTCCGAGGTCGCCGCGACCCTCCACGTCTCGACCTACAGGACCTGGGAGGACGTCGGTCGCTACTACTGGAACCTGATCCGCGACCAGCTCGTGCCCGACGAGAGCATCCGCCGCGCCGCCCAGGAAGCGCTGGCCGGCGTGGACCGGAAGGACACCCGCGCGGTGGTCCGGGCACTCTACGAGTACGTGGTGAAGAACACCCGCTACGTTGCGCTGGAGTTCGGGATCCACGGCTACAAGCCGTACCGCGTGGACCGGGTGCTCGCGCGCCGCTTCGGCGACTGCAAGGACAAGGCGTCACTGCTGCACGCGCTGCTCGAGGTGTCGGGCGTGGACAGCCGCATCGTGCTGCTCCGGATGCGCCAGCTGGGGTCCATTCCTCCCGAGCCCGCGTCGCTCGCGGTGTTCAACCACGCAATCATCTACGTGCCTGCGCTCGACTGGTACCTGGACGGCACCGCCGAGTTCCATGGCGCGACCGAGATCCCCATCTCCGACCGCCGCGCGAGCATCCTCGTCGTCGAGCCAGACGGGAAGAGCCGCTTCACGGTCACTCCGGAGGCCCGCCCCGAGGACAACGTCACCGACGTGCAGCTCGATCTCGCGCTCCGCCCCGGAGGCGCCGCCGAGGTGAAGGGCGAGAGCCGGGTGCGGGGGAGCGCGGCGCCCGAGTACCGCCGCAGCTACCAGTCCGCGGCCACCCGCCGCACCACCCTGGAGCAGGGCTGGGCCCAGACCTTTCCCGGCCTGAGCGTGGACAAGGTGTCGATCAGCGATCCCGGCAAGCTCGATCAGGACGTGGCGCTCGACTACGAGCTGAGCATTCCCCGCTACGCCGAGGTCGGGGGTGACACGCTGCGCTTCCTGCCCTTCGGGAGCCGCCGGGGCTACGTGGAGACGTACGCCGGGCTGGCCGAGCGCCACGGAGATCTGGTGCTCGACGGCCCGAGCGTGAGCCGCTTCACCTTCCGCTACCGGCTGCCATCCGGCTGGAGCGTGGATGCGCTTCCCCCGGACGTCACCAGCGACACGGGGTTCGGCAAGCTCCACCTGAGCTATGCGCTCGAGCAGGGAGTGCTCGTCTGCCGCGGAGAGCTGGTGTTCAGCCGCGATCGCATCTCGGCGCGCGAGTACCCCGCGTTCCGCGCCTTCGTCGCCCAGGTGGATCAGGCCTTCTCGCGCAAGGTGCTGGTCCGAGCCCCGCCGAGGGCCGCGCCCCCGCAGCGCGCCGCGATTCCCGCCGGGGTGCCGCCCGCCGGGGTACCCTCGAGCCCATGAGCTCGGTTCCAGAAGCGCCGCTCCGGATCACCCTCGCCGTCTGCGCCTACGTGCTGCTCGTGGTGTGGGTCACGCTCCGCGGTCTCGACACCGGCCTTCGCCGCTCCGGATGCGCTTCGTCGATTCGCCGGAGTCTCCTCATCCGCATCGGTGCGCTCCTGGGGACCTGGTTCGTCGCGGTGACTGCCGCCGCGGTCGCGGGAGCGTGGCTCGACCCTGCGGCGCCGCGCGCGCTGGGCTACCTCATCCCCGCGCTGGTGCTGTCGCTGGTGCTCTGGCGCGCCGGCTGGCTGCAGGCCGCGGTCCAGGCGCTCCCGCCGGCTGCCATCCCCTGGCTGCAGACGCTCCGCATCGGTGGCGGGCTGACGCTCTTCGCGGCGTGGGCGTCCGGGCTCGCTCCCTGGGGGTGGGTGGCCACGGCGGGCACGGGAGACATCGTGGTCGGGCTGGGGGCGGCGGCGGTCGCAGCCCTGCTCGGCACCGGGCTCGCGTGGTCCCGGAGCGCGGCCATCGTCTGGAACGTGTTCGGGCTGGTGGACATGGCCCACACGATGGTGCGGGGGCTTCTCTCGGCGCCGGGCCCCCAGCAGCGCATCTTCGAGACCCCGCCGAATCTGGTGCCGGGGGTGTTCCCCTTCCTCTACCTGCCAGCGTTCATCGTGCCGCTGACCATCCTGCTGCACATCCTGTCGCTGCAGCAGCTGGCGAGGATGGGCCGCACCGCGCCCGCCTGACGGAGCGACCCGGTCACTCCGTGCGCATCGCCTCGACCGGATCGAGGCGCGCGGCACGGGCGGCGGGGTAGATGCCGAAGAGAAGCCCCACGCCGGAGCTCATCGCCAGCGCGAGCGCGACCGCCCAGGTCGGAACCGAGGTCGGGAAGTTCAGCGCCCACCGGGCCAGGAACGCCACCACCGCGCCTCCGAGCACCCCGAGCAGTCCTCCGACGAGCGAGAGCATGATCGCCTCGGTGGCGAACTGGCCGAGGATCCGGTACCGGCGCGCACCGAGCGCCTTGCGAACGCCGATCTCCTGCGTCCGCTCGGTGACCGAAACCAGCATGATGTTGAGGATCCCGATGCCTCCCACGATGAGCGAGAGCAGGCACACGCCGAAGCTCGCCGCGGTGACGACCGCGGAGATCTGGTTGAAGGCCTGGGTTGCGGACTCGTTGGAGAAGATGAAGAAGTCGTCTTCCTGCTGCGGCTTGAGGTTGTGCCGCCGCCGCATCAGCTGGCGCACCTCCTCCATCGCCCGCGGGAGCACCTCGGTCGAGGACGCCTGCATGCTGATGTTGAGCGAGCGGTTCTTCCCCCACAGCGGGAAGAAGGCGTTGATGGGGATGACCACCACGTCGTCCTGCTGGAACCCACCGACCAGCGCGCCCTTGCGCTTCATCACGCCGATGACCCGGAACGGCCGGGTGCGGATCCGCACCTCCTGACCGAGCGGGTCCCCACCGGGGAAGAGCACCTCGGCGACGTTGGACCCGAGCACGACCAGCCGCTCGCCGTCCGCGACTTCCTGGATGTTGAAGGCCCGTCCCGAGGCGATGTCCATCGCGTTGGTGAGGAAGAAGTCGGCCGTTCCGCCGGCCACCTGGATGTTCGGGCGGGTCTCGTAGCGGTCGGTGGAGACCTTCACCCCGAAGTCCCAGGCCTCGCCGGTGGTGGCCACGACGTCGGGCAGCCGCCGCTCGATGTCGTCCCGATCCTCGATGGTCAGGTTGGGGCGCTTCGACAGTCGATCGAAGTCGAAATTACCGAAACCATTGGGAAATTTTTGGACCTGGAACCCGTTGGAGCCGAGGCCGGTCAGGTCCTCGTCGACCTTGTTCCGGAGCCCCTCCAGCAGGGCCATCATCGCCACGACGGTCGCCGCTCCGATGACGATGCCGAGCAGCGTCAGCAGCGAACGGAGCCGGTGCCCCCAGAACGTGGACAGGGCGAGGCGGAAGTTGTCGGTCAGCGCGCGCACCCAGAGCTCCTGACGACCCGCCATGGGTCCCATTGCAGCAGATCCCTGCACCGGGCAGCCAGTCGGCCGTGCTGGACCCGGGGTGGACGGTCCCGGACGGCATGCCCACGTTCGCCCCGAACACGGGCCGTCGGGCCACGCGCCCCGGACGGTGCCCCCGGCAAGGAGTGTCAGCGTGGAAGCGACGAAGCTGTTGAAGCAGCAACACGACGAGGTGAAGGGGCTCTTCAAGCAGTTCGAGTCGGCGGAGGAGGACTCCGAGAAGCAGGAGTGCTTCGACGAGATCGCCGACGCCTTCGCCGCGCACGGAGAGATCGAGGAGAAGATCTTCTATCCGGCGGTCTACGTCGGAGCGCTCAAGGAGAAGCTCCAGGAGGCCGTCGAGGAGCACCTGGCGGGCAAGCGGGTCATCGCCGATCTGCTCGAGATGGAGCCGTCGGACGAGCAGTTCGAGCCGAAGATGAAGGTCTTGAAGGAGCTCATCGAGCACCACGTCCAGGAGGAGGAAGGCGAACTCTTCCCGCTGGTCAACAAGAACTTCGGCCGCGAGGAGCTGGACGCGCTCGGCGAGCAGATGGAGCAGATGTTCAAGCGGCTGCTGGAAGACACGCCGCGCGAGCAGATCCCGTCCGAGACCGACCACGCGCCGCCGCTTGGCTGAGCTCCCGTCGCCCTCGCCGGGTCGTGACATGCTGCCCCGGTGAGCTTTCGGCTGCGCGACGTCCTCGCGACGGTGAGTCCCAAGACCCGCCTGAGCGATCCGACGCACCGTGCAATCGACGGAGCCTGGCGCGAGGTCTTCGCGGGCCCGCCCAGGTCGTGGCGGGCTGCAGCGCTTCGGGTCTGGGAGCCGGTGAGCGCCCGGCGTCCCGCGTTCAGCCAGCTCCAGCGCGAGACGCTGATCGAGGTCGCCCCAGTCGTGCACGAGGGATCTCGAGCGTGGCGTACCTCTACCGGAACTCGGGGGACGCGAGGGTCTGCCTGCGACCTTCGTCGAGTTCTACCGCTCGATCCACAACGGGTACGGGGCCGTCGTCGACGGGTCACTCGGGCCGCTGCCCACGCGAAGCTTCCGCGACGCGGATTGGCTCGACAACGACTGGGGTCCTCGGGCGGACGAGCTCAGCCGGTAGGAACCTCTCGAGAACCGAACTGGCGTCCTCTGGAACGACGCGCGTGGCTACCTGGTGCTGAGAACGGAGCAGCCACCGGACGACGAGGCGGGCGCGCTCGTCTGGTGGCTCGATGAGCCTCCGGACGCCGGACCGTTCTGGGCGTTGCTCGACGCGTGGATGCGGATGGGCATCTCGGAGCAGTGATCGTGCTGGCCTGGCGCGGCACGGCGCCGACGATCGAGATCACGCCCCGAACGCGAGCGAGGTGCTGGTGGTCTCGGCAGGAGACCACCGCTGCAGCGGATACCCCTCCGCCACCCATCCGGCGTAGCCGCCCTCCAGCGGACGGACCCGGTCGATTCCTCGTCGCTTCAGCCGGAGCGCCACCCGGGCGCTCGTCCACTCGTTGGGTCAACTACAGAAGAGGACCACGTCTCGGCCGCGGGCGATCTCCGCGTGTCGCCGGTCCAGCTCGTCGGGCGAGATCTGGAGCGCGCCCGGCAGCGTGCTGCCCGAGTCCTCGACCTCCCTGCGAAGGCGCAGGTCCACCAGCACCATCTCGTCGCCCGCGTCGAGGCGGCGCTTCAGCTCGCCCGCGGAGAGCCGAGACACCCGCAGCTGCGTGCGGAAGCGGATCCGCTGGAGCAGCTTGTAGGCCAGGTACAGCGCGAGCCCCGCCGCGAAGAAGCCCGCCGCCGACCCCGCGTACTCCATCACCACGCCCACCGCGCGGAAGAACGGCTCTCCGGCGAGCCAGCCGAGGCCCACGAAGGTGCTCACCCACAGGAGGTCGCCCATCGCGTCCAGCGCGAGGTAGCGCCGCAGGCGCATCCCGGACATCCCGGCCAGCGGCGGCGCCAGCGTGGTGAGGCCCGGGATGAACGGAGCGATGATCAGCGCCCGCGCGCCGTAGCGGGTGAACATGTTCTCGGTGCGCTGCACGCAGACGTCCGGCTCGAGCGAGACCCGGCAGATCAGCCGGAGCACGCGACTTCCCCAGCGACGCCCGGCGAAGAACCAGACCGAGTGCCCCAGCGACGCCGCGAGCGTCGCGAGCGCGATGGGCAGCACGACGGTCCCCTGCCCCAGCCGAGCGAGCGCACCCGAGGCGATGAGCCAGGGCGTGCACGGGATCGGCAGACCGGCCTGCTCCAGCAGCACGCTGGTGAAGACCAGCATCGGCCCGTAGCTGCGCAGGAACTCGATGCTGGTGTTCACGACCGGTGGACCTCCGACGCCCGGGGACGACCCCGCCCCTGGTCCGCGTGTGTAGCGGTCTCTCTCCCCCGCCGCCACCGTGTCGGGCAGGGCGCGATCCGTTGCACCCGGGAGGAGGCGCTAGTTGGGCCGCGCCGAGCGAGGCTGGGACACGAGGTGAACCACCTCGTCCACCCGCACCGGGAGCTTCCCCCCCTTGCGCTGCAGGGCCAGGGACAGCTTCCGGTGGTCCGCCTTCGTGAGTCGGCGGTCGAGCACCACGTCGACCATGTAGTCGAGCGTGTCGACGCCGAGCACCATGCCCACGCTGAACAGCATCAGCTCGTCTGGATCCACGTACGCCGACATGGCTGCCGTGAGCCATTGCAAGGGAGGATCCGGCCGAAGTCGGCGGGCCTGCGACATGCGCCGGGAAGAGGTCCAACCCTGCTTGCCCGCTGGGCCCTTTCGGTCCCGGGACCGCCTGTCCCGGAGGCCGTCCCCACCGCCCGCGGAGCCGCTGGCGATGGCGCAGCCAGGGTGCATGCGACCCGCCCCTCCCGCCTGACCCAGGTGGACCTGGTGGCACCTTCCGCCCGGTCGGCGCCGGCTGCAGGCAGACGGGCCGACCGGGACGAGGCAGCTCGGAGTGCCCGGAACGGACGGGGGGGCCAGCGAATGGGCGCGGACCAGGGGCCTCGTTCGGTGGCCGCGGCTCCGACGGTGCACCGTCTCCGCGCAAAGTTCGCACCCGCCGTCGCGCCGGGCCGGAGTCCGGCTAGAGTTCGTCGCCGGCCGGTGACAGGGGTGGCAGGTCCGGCTGCCGCCTCGCTGGCCGGAGGGGACGCACGTTCCGATGAGGATGGGCACTGGCGGCGCGCCGCTCCTCGC
>CAZDSB010000241.1:0-8053 GCA_964507515.1 uncultured Myxococcaceae bacterium | reverse complement strand
CCAGGGCTGCGCCACCTCGGGCCACCCCGTCGGAGGCTGGGCCCGGTACGGCGGCTGCCCCATCCGGTTCAGCGCCTGCACCATCGGAACGTCGCCGGCGGTGCTCCCGCCGAGCGCGCGCACCGCCGACACGGTGAACTCGAGCGGCGTCTTGACCTTCGCGCCGCGCGCGGCGTCGCTCCAGAACTCGGGGCTCTCGAAGAGGGCGCGGTAGGTCGCCGTGAGATCGCCGCCGGTCCGGAGGAAGGCCTGTGCCACGCGCTCCACGAGCTCCGGCGGAGGCGCGTCCATGACGAACTTCTGCGCGAGCTTCCGGGCGATGAAGTGCGCGGTCGAAGGATGGGTGGCGAGCAGATCCAGCACCCGCTCGCCGTCCTCCATCCCGCCGCCGGCCGGAATCTGCACGCCCAGCACGCGCTTGCTGCCTGGATCGTGCGCCCGGGGGTGGAACTCGAAGGCGCCGTCCTCGTTCGGTTTCCGGATCCCCCAGCCGGTGAAGCAGCGCGCGACCTCGCGGACGTCCTCCTGGGTGTATCCGCCGTCGACGCCGAGGGTGTGCAGCTCGAGGAGCTCGCGGCCGTAGTTCTCGTTCAGCCCGGCCCGCCCCTTCTTCGGCAGCGAGAGTCCCTCCCGGGTCGAGGTCCAGTTGTCGAGGTAGAAGAGCATCGCCGGGTGATGCGCCACGGCGCCGAGCAGCTCGCGGAACGTCCCGAAGAGGTGCGGCCGGATCGCCTCGCGCTCGTAGGACGACACCATCCACCGCACCGCGCCCTTGTCGGCCGAGACGTTGAAGTGGTTGAACCAGAAGTCGACCAGCTGCTCTTGCAGCTGCCGCCGGCTCGCGGTGGCGCGGATGAGACGCGCCGCGACCAGCTCTGCGCCCACCTGGCGCGGCAGATGGAACGGCTCCACCACGCCGGCGAGCTCGGCCCGGATCGCCTCGGGGCTCTTCCCCTCCAGCTGGATGCCCTTCGCCTCGGCGACCTTCTTCGCGCGTGGATAGCTCGCCACCAGCTCGGCGGTGCTCATCGAGAGCGAGGGGAAGTCGGCGAGGCGCTTCTCGACCGCGGTGTCGTCGATCTCCGCCGGACGCAGCTGCCAGCCGATCCACGCGGCCGGCCCCATCTCCTCGACCTGCCGCAGATCCGACGGCGAGGGGCCGTACGCGAGCCGGTTGAGCACGTGCACCGCCTGCTCCTCGGACGCCCCCGTCAGCCGCGGCAGGTGGAGTGGCTCGCCCTTGGACGGCGGCACAGCCGCGCGGGTCCCTGCGCCCGCCCCGGACGAGGCGGTGGCGCAGCCGACGAGGAGGACGAGGGCCGTCAGGACGTGACGCATGCTGATGGGCTTCAACACCAGGACCCCCCCGGGAGTTACCGGAGGCACGTCAGGCCGCTGTGGCACACGCGATGCGTCAATGCGACAGTCGGGCTCCATGGACCGACCGACCGTCCGGCCCGCCGGGCTGATTCTCTGCGCCGCTGCGCTCTGTCTCCCCGGAACCGCGTGGGCCCAGGCCACGGAGGCCCACGCGGACACCGGTGACACCGCCTGGATGCTGATCAGCGCCGCCTTGGTGCTGCTGATGACGCCGGGCCTGGCGCTCTTCTACGGCGGGATGGTCCGCAGGAAGAACGTGCTCGCGACGCTGATGTACAGCCACTTCGCGCTCGCGCTGGTCACGATCCAGTGGGTGCTCTTCGGCTACTCGCTGACCTTCGGGAAGACGCACGGCGGGCTCATTGGCGGCGGCGACTACCTCTTCCTCAACGGCATGGCCGGCACCCTGAAGGGCAGCGTCCCGGCGCTGGTCTTCATGGCCTTCCAGATGAAGTTCGCCATCATCACGCCCGCGCTGATCAGCGGCGCGTTCGTGGAGCGCATGAAGTTCAGCGCCTACGTCGCCTTCACCCTGCTGTGGACCACGCTGGTCTACGACCCGGTGGCCCACTGGGTCTGGGCGGATGGCGGCTGGATGGCGACGCTGGGCGTGCTCGACTTCGCCGGCGGCACGGTCGTGCACTGGACGGCCGGTCTCTCCGCGCTGGTCTGCGCGCTGTTCATCGGCAAGCGCGTGGGGCACGGCCGCGACAAGTTCATTCCTCACGATCTGCCGATGACCATCACCGGGGCCGGCCTCCTGTGGTTCGGCTGGTTCGGCTTCAACGCAGGAAGCGCGCTCTCCGCAGGTCAAACCGCGGCACTGGCCTTCTCCACCACGCACATCGCCGCTGCCTCCGCGGCAATGTCCTGGGTGCTCGCCGAGTGGGTGTTCCGCAGGAAGCCCACGCTCCTCGGCTTCGTCTCCGGACTGGTTGCCGGTCTCGTCGCCATCACCCCGGCGGCGGGCTTCGTGTCACCTGCCGCATCGCTGGTCATCGGTGCCCTCGCCGGGCTGGTCTGCTGGGGCGCGGTGCAGCTCAAGGAGCGGAAGTTCCACTACGACGACTCACTGGATGCCTGGGGAGTGCACGGGGTGGGCGGGATGCTCGGTGCGCTCCTGGTGGGAGTGTTCTCGCGCAAGGCGCTCAATCCGGCGGGCGCCGACGGGCTGTTCGCCGGAGACCCCGCGCTCCTCTGGAAGCAGGCGGTGGGGCTCCTCGCAGCCGGCGGCTACACCCTCGTGATGACGCTGGGGATTCTCTTCGTGCTCGACCGGACCATGGGCCTGCGGGTCCATGAGGACGAGGAGCGCGAGGGGCTCGACGCCACCCAGCACGGCGAGGCCGCCTACACCTCCTGAGCGGGCGCCAGGCCACGCCCACGCGCTGTTCACCGATGGGCGTCACGCGTCTCGCCCGGTGAGCTCGCGCTACTGCGTGAGGGGCGTCCGGGTGCAGTCGTAGGTCAGCGCGATTCGCCCGCCGGGGGGCGCCACCATCTCGAAGTCCGAGACCTGGATCGACGCGAGGTCATGCGAGTCGAGGTACGCAGCCGCAGTCCGGTCCATCGTGAGCGGGACGTTTCCGCCGTCGGCGAGGATCATCCCGTACTTCTGGAGCGCCACCGCGACCGCGCGGGCAGCTGCGCTGGGCAGGCGCGAGAGGTCGAAGTCGGCCCTCAGGCGAAAGCGCGCGCCGTACGGAGGGTAGAGCGCGTCGCCCGAGGGCGATCCGGCATGGGTCGCGGGGTGAACGAAGACCCCGGCGGCCATGCGCGGGTTGGGAAGAATGAAGCGGAGCGCGTGGGGAACGACGCCCGCCTGGAGCTCGGCGCCCGTGACCAGGAGCGTGGCGATCGGGAGTCCCGCCGCGTCCGCGCTGGTGCACTGGTCGCCGCGGGAGTAGGGCGTGGCGGGCTGCCAGTAGTCGTGGTCCAGGTCCCAGGCGACGGCACAGACGGTGGTGAACGGCGAGCCCGTCGACAGCCCGCCGGCGATGTTCGCCTGGTACAGCTCGTACAGACGCCGGCCCTGGTACACGAGGAGGTGGCAGTCGTTTCCCGAGGTGTCACAGGCGTAGCTGGACGACCCCTCGGTGGCGCCGCCCTCTGGGACGGGCACCGGGACCTGATCGCAGTCCGGACTGTAGTAGCCCGGTGCCGGGGTGAACGGCCGTGGCTGCACCGAGGAGTCGGCGTGGAGCACGGCGAAGCTGAAGTCGATCTGCATCGCTCCGGTGCCCCAGCCTGCGGCGGCGAGGTGGGCGATGATCTGCGCCGAGCTCGGGTCCACCGGCGCCGCGGACACGTCCTGGTAGACGGTCGCGCCGGACGGGAATCGGTCGCCGCTTCCAGCGCCTCCGTCCGTCCCCGGGCCGCCCGCGTCACCGATGCCTCCATCCGGCCCGCCACCGCCGGCATCGGAGCCTCCCGGGCCCGAGTCCGGAGGACCACCGTCGGGCCCTGCCGGCCCCGGGACCTCGAACCCGGACTCGTCCGGGGGAGGAAGCACCTGGCCGCTGCAGGCGCAGAGCAGGAACGCCGCAGACAGGCCCGCGGTCGCCGCGCCGAGCACCTGCCGGAGCTGACGTCGTGCGAGCATGTCTGCGGAGAAACTCTACCGACGACCCCCTCGGCGACGAGAAGAGCCGGGAGGGGCAGGTGTGGGAGAGCGGGGCGATGACCACCCTCGTAGGCCTCGGGATGACGCTCGGCTACGCGGGCACGCTGCTCGCGACGGCGGCTCGGCGGCCGTTCCGCGCGCCCGCGCGCCCGTCGTGGAGCGTCGGAGACGAGGCGCGGGCGCTCTACCTCCGGCGATTCTGGCGGCGCATGCATGCGCTCCCGGTGGCGGAGCGGCGCCGGTGGGTCGACTCGGTCCCGGTCCTGCTCCCCGGAGCGCTCCTGCGCACGAGACGCCGGCGCGACTCGCTCGGCGGCGTGCCGGTGACGTGGATCTCGCCGCGGAGCGGTGTCGAGCCGAGGCTCGTCCTGTACGCGCACGGGGGCGGCTTCACGGTGGGGTCCTCGCGCACGCTCCGAGATCTCCTGGCGCGGCTGGCTCTCGCGAGCAGCGCGCGGATCCTCTCCGTGGACTATCGCCTCGCGCCCGAGCATCCCTGGCCGGCCGGGCTGGATGACCTTCGCGCGGTGTGGCGGGCGGCGCTCGTCGAGTACGCGCCGAAGCAGATCGTCGTGGCCGGTGACTCGGCGGGTGGAAACCTGGCTCTCGCGCTCCTGATGGACCTGCGCGATC
Organism: uncultured Myxococcaceae bacterium; assembly: GCA_964507515.1. Lineage (GTDB taxonomy): Bacteria > Myxococcota > Myxococcia > Myxococcales > Myxococcaceae > RPRB01. The sequence continues at coordinate 3,417 of CAZDSB010000241.1, read as the reverse complement.
GCGGCGAGCCGCTCCCGGCGGGCGCGGTGCTGTTCTCTCCGTGGGTGGATCTGACCTGCACCGCCGCGTCGTTCCAGACCAACGGCGACGTGGACATGCTGGACCGGGAGGCGCTGCTCGAGGAGGCCACCGGGTACGCCGCCGGCGGCGATCCTTCCCGGCCGGAGCTCTCGCCGCTGCGCGCGAAGCTGGCCGGGCTACCACCCCTTTATGTGCAAACGGGTGGTGCGGAGATGTTTCGCGACGACGTCGAGGCGTTCGTCGCGCGGGCGCGCGCGGCGGGCACGCGTGCCGTGCTGGACGTCTTCGACGACCAGGTCCACGACTTCCAGGCGTTCGGAGCACTCTCCCGGACCAGCCTCGACGCGATCAGGCGCGCCGGGGAGGCGGTCCAGGTGTTCGCTCCCGTGCCGAAGATGGCTCGGGCCTGAGGTGGGCGCGACAGACGAAGTACGCTCGCCCCAGGGAGGCACACCCGAATGACGCGCAACTCCTGGACGGTCGCGGTCGTCGCTCTCGTCGTCTCGCTGTGCCCGGCGCCGGCGCGGGCGTTCGAGGTCTCCGCCTCGGCGGCGTACTGGACCGAGAGCTCGTCCGCCTTCACGGTGACGCTCGGCAAGCTCTTCGATCTGGGGGCGATCCAGCTCGGGCCGCGGGTGGGGTTCGCCTACGTGACCGCGCCGAACTCGGCGGGCGTTCCGGCGGATCTCGTGGCGCGCCTGGGGCTCGGTATCTTCTACATCGAGGGTCAGGCCGGGGCGTGGTTCCTCTTCTCGCGCGATCCGGTGGTGAGGTTCCACGCCACCGGTGGAGGAGGCCTCTCGCTCGGACCCGTCAACATCGGGCTCGAGGCAGGGTACCTGAAGGACGGCGGGCTGCTCGGGGCGCGGGTGTCGTTCAATCTGTGAGCGGCCTCGCCCTCCGCCGCTAGAACCCGAACGAGATCGAGAAGAGCAGGCTGAAGGTGTCGAGGGTGATGGTCGCGGCCTCGCCGGGGATGGGGACCCCGGTCGGGAACAGGTCGTCGTTTCCGTTCCCGTGCTCCCAGCCGGCTCCCAGCGACGCGCTGAGCTTGCCGACGACGAAGGCGACGCCGGCGCGGAAGCCGATCAGATCGACGCGACGGAACACCGCGGTGTCGGGATCGGCCGGCGAGTAGTCCAGATAGGAACCCGCGCTGATGATGAAGTTCTTCGACACGTCGAGGTGCAGGCCGAGGCTCCCGTTCCAGGTCTGGCGGGCGCGGTAGAACACGCCAGGGAAGGCCAGCTCGCTGGTCACGACCGATCCGGTGGTCGTGTCCACCACGCGCGCAGTCTGCTGTGAATTGAAGAGCATGTAGCGGTGCGTCCCGTCGTGCCAGCGGACGTCGACCTCGAACCCGAACGGGCCGAACTGGAACGCGGCGCCGAGCGAGGCCTCCATCGGTAGCCGGTACTCGAAGTCTGCGGACGGATCCTGGAAGAAGACGTGGCGAGTTCCGACGTTCAGGTTGGTCAGACCTTCGTAGAGGAAGGAGCCCCCATCCTTGATCTTCAATCCTGGCGTCCGGTACGTCGCGCCGAGCGACAGCCAGGACGCGAGCTCCCACTGCACGCCGGCGACGGCGCGGACCTGGAGGGAAGAGCCGCCGGCACTCAGGGTCCGGAGCGTCGCCTGGCTGGAGGTCGTGGTGGTGATCTCTCCCGAGAGCTTCCCGGTGTCGTTGATGGTCGTGTACGGGAACTCGATCGACCCACCGGCCCGGAAGCTGTCCGACGCCGCCCAGCCGATGGAGAACGTGGGGACCAGGGTGTTGAACGACGAGTGGACCGCGTAGGAGACCCGTTGACCGTCGGCGGGGCTGCTGCCGGCCACGGCGCTCTGGTCCCAGTGGATCGGCTGGGCGACGGCGAATCCGAGTCGCACACGGTCCCAGTCGATGACCTCGCGGCCCAGCACCAGGCCGAGGAAGCTGGGGACGGTCTCGAAGCTGGAGACCGGGGAGCTCTGGCTGAAGCCGGTCCCGCCCAGGGTCGTGAGCTGGTAGCCCTGCGCGCTCGCGTTCAGGACGGTCCGGTCGGTCGTGGCGATTCCCGCCGGGTTGTAGAACAGCGCCGGTGCGGCCTTGGCCCGGGCAACGTACGCGCCCCCCTCCAGCGCCTCGGTGAGACCGGGGTAGACGCGGTCGTAGTTGGGAAGGAGGAGGGTGGGAGGAACTAGGAAGTCGCTCTGCGCGCTCGCCGGTCCGGCCACGGCGAGGAACCCCAGCAGGACCCACCGGCGCGACACGACGGACGCATTCCGCTCGCTCATGAGGCTTCCCCTCGCCGCCAGGCCCTTCGACGGGGCCGGCCGATCCGGCTTGCCGCGTCGCACCCCGCCGGCCGGCCGGCAATCGTCCCAAGTACCTAGATGCCCGGTCTACTGGGCTTCTCTGGACTGCGGGGTGACCACGAAGTTCCTTGACTGCTCGAGGGGGTGCCCAAGGCCGACGTGCCTGCTCACGAGGTGCCAGACACCTCGTTGCCGGACACCTCGTTGCCGTGGAGCGACGGCCGGCCCTCGTCGGCGTCCTCACAGCAGTGTCAAACGAGTCGTTATCAACATCGAGTTGCATCTACGGACCCAAGATGGATGGGCTCGCGGCCACGCGAGGTGCCAGGCACGTCGTCACCCGCCGCGAGTGGTGCCCGCGAGTGGTGCCCGCGAGTGGTGCCAGGCACCTCGTGACTTGCACCGCGTGACCGAACAGCGCGGGGCGTGTCCGCGCGTCTGATCTCCGGTGACAGGGAGTCATCAGCGGTGGCTCGTGACTGAAACGCGGTGCCTGCACCTCGTGAGCAAACGCGAGACTGCGTCGTGACGTACGGCTCCTCGGGCGGACGCCGGAAACGAGCGAGGTGTCAACCCCTCATGACGATTGGCGCTGGAGAACCGGAACAACCGAGACGCGATGTCAGACCTCTCGTGACGGCCCTGTGACCGGACACCGGCGGGACGGTGCCAACACCTCTCGGGCGTTGCGTCGGCAGCGCGCGTCTGGCAGACGGCTCGCCTCGCAAGTGCTGGACCTGCAGTGGTAATTCAATGTCAAGTTCACTTGTCACGTGGTTCGGCGGTGGGCTCCTGGCGGTGGTCGTCGCCTTGGGCCAGGGCGAACAGTGCGCTTGCCTCCGGAGTGAAACCGGACGGGGACGGGAGTAGAGGTGATTTCGACGCGGCATGGGAGGGGTTCCATGAGTGCATCCACACCGGGGGCGCGAACGGTGCAGCTCGTCGAGCTCTTCCCACCGAGGCCCGAGCCCGTCCACGGAACAGAGCACGCACTCGCCCGACGCCGGAGCGCGGTCGGCCAGAGACGTGAACGTCTGGATCTCGAAGCCCAGCACCTCCAGGAGCTGCTGCATCGCCTGCCGCTCGCGATCGCTGCGCTCG
>CAZDSB010000240.1:0-3031 GCA_964507515.1 uncultured Myxococcaceae bacterium | reverse complement strand
ATGAGCCGGCTGATGTGGTCCGCGCGGGCCTCCGCCAGCTCGCGGAAGCGGAACAGGATCCGCGCCCTGACCACCGGCGGGGTCCGGGACCAGGCGGGAAATGCCGCCGAGGCGGCGCGCACCGCGGCGTCCACGTCTGCTGCGGTGGCGAAGGGCACCTGCCGGGTCCGTGCGCCGGTGGCGGGATCGAACACGTCGCCGGAGCGCGTCCCCTCCCCGGGGACTGCGCGCCCGCTGATCCAGTGCGAGAGCCGGTCCGTGGCCTCGCGCTGGGGCACCGGGTTCTCAGCGCGCATGACCGGACCCCTTCGACGACGGCGTCCAGTCCGGGAGGGCCTTGCCGGCCTTCACGTGGTGGGAGCCAGGGGTCTCGCGGATCAGGACGTAGATGTACTCGATGGGCGCGTCGATGGTCTCGTGCACCACGCGGGTGATGGCCTCGGCGAGCGCTCGCTTCTGCTCGGGCGTCCGTCCCTCGCGAATGTCGCACTGGATGATGGGCATCTCGGGTCGTCTCCTCTCGGGGCGTGGAGAGTACGCCTGCCCGAGCCGTCGCGCTGCTCGACGCCCCGCGCCGGGTTCAGTCGGCCGAGCGAGTGCACACCTCGACCCAGCTCAGCAGCTCTTCCAGCTCGAAGGGCTTGCGGAGGAGCGCGACGACCTGGGGAAACGCGAGCTCGCCGGGGTGCGCGTTGGCGGACATCACCACGACCGGGAATCGCTCGGTCCCCGCCCTGCCCGACAGCTCGGTCAGGAGCTCGAGGCCGTTCATTCGCGGCATGGCGAGATCGAGGAGCACCACGCAGCGCCCCTCGAGCCCGTCGAGCCGTCGCAGGGCCTCGACGCCGTCGGCTGCCTCGAGCACGCGGTAGCCCTCCGTCGAGAGGACCTCGTTGACGCTCTCGCGGATCCCGGGATCGTCGTCCACGACGAGAACGGTACGGAACGACTCGGGTAGGGCCGGCTCGGGCATGGTCGGGCGGAGATGACAGCGGTCTCGCCCGGCAGGCGAGGCGGCTCGAGCAGTATGCACGCGGAGTCAGCCGCCCGCGACGTCCCCGTTCGATGCCGGGTCGTGGGCGGTGTCTGCGGACTACGCGCCCCATGCGAGCGAGCCGGGACGCTGCTCGACGGGCAACCCGGACGCAACGGCGCATCGGAGCGAACCCTCGGAGAAGGGTGTCGGACCTCCGGTACGGATCCCTCGTTCACGTCGTCACGGTGCGCCGGCGTCCTTCGCGCGCGCCTCTCGGTCCGGCCCCGCGTCCGCCGGCTTCTGCACCGCGGGTGGACGGACCTCCCGGACAGGGAGGCTCCGCGGGGCACGCACCCGGAACACCCGGTAGGGCGGACGGCTCTCCTCCTCTCCGCGGTTCAGCGCCGGGTGGAGGTCGAGCTGGTTCACCGTGAGGTAGATCCAGTCCTCGGGCCCGCGGGCCAGCCCGTCCACCCAGGCGAGGCTAGGGTCCTCCACCAGCACCGATTGGCCCGAGGGCGAGGTCACCCGCAGCGCGTGACCCTCCACGTCGCTGACCACGACCCGGCCGTCGTCCCTGGCCAGCAGTGCGGGGCCCGACGGGCGCTCGGCGTAGGACTCCACCCGGGTCGCGAGCTCCGCGGGCGGGAGCATCGGGTCGAGCAGGTCGGTCACCCGGACCCTCCACACGGTCCCTCCGTTCAGGGGCGCGAAGTAGAGGAACGTCCCGGCCGGATCGAGCGAGAGCTGGGTCACCCCGAGCCTGAGCTTCTCCACCGTCCCGTCCAGGTCGCGATGCGCCACCGGTCGGCGATCGACCACGATGGGAACGGCATCCGGCTCGAGCGACGGATGGTCCTCGAGGAGCCGCCGCGTCTCGCCGGTCTCGAGCGACACGACGAGGAGGGCCGGGTGCGAATCGCCGGTCCAGTCCGCACGCGAGCGGTCGGCCACGAAGGCGACCTGGCGCTCTTTGTCCACGGCGAGCGCGGCGAGGAAGGAGTTCCCCGGCAGGACCGCCGGGGGAATGCGGAGGGCCCGCAACTGCCGCTCGTCGGCCGTGTTCCAGCCGACGAGTCTTGGAGGTTTCCCATCGCCACCGGAATCGAGAATCCAGAGTTCTCCCGCGCCATCGCTCGCGAGGCCTGTCACCGCGCGGAAGGCCCGGCTCAGCACGCCGCTGGGGTAGGGCTGCCTTCGCCCTCCCGGGAGCAGCTCGATCAGCTTCGCGTCCGGCGCCCCGAGCGGGTGCAGCGCCACGAACACGCGCGAACCCACGAGCGCAATCGCTCCCGGCCGCTCGTGGAGCTCGGCCACGCTCTCCAGCTCCGCAGCCGGCGGGGACGCGGCCACGACAAGAAGCAGTGCGAGGATCGTCGGCGACACGCGTCGGAGCTCCCCGGTGTCTACCGCGCCGCGCCTGCGTCGCGCCACCGCGCGGCAGCTGCACCCGGGGGGCGTGGTGAATGTTTTCCGCGACGGTCGCGTGAGAAGGCCTGGCCGGTGGTCGGCCGACGGACCTCGTTGGAGGGGAGGAGCCCTGCGATGATCTCACGTGTGCTCAGGATGGCGGCGCTGGCAGTCGCGCTCGGCGCCTGCTCCAGCCAGCCGTCGGCTCCGGTTCCCCCGCTCGTCCTCGCGCCGGACGCGGTCCGGCTCGCCGCGCAGGCCACCTTCGGCCCGACCGCCGCCGTGGTTCACGACATCGAGCAGCGCGGCGCGCCCGGGTGGATCGACGCGCAGCTCCAGACGCCCCCCTCGGACCTCGGCTCCTACACGGTGGTGGCCGACAACGTGAACGCGGTGTGTCCGGTGGGCTCGGCCAACACCTGCTATCGCGACAACTTCACCCCTTTCCTCACCGAGGCGGCCTTCTTCCGGAACGTCGTCTCCGGGCCGGACCAGCTGCGCCAGCGGGTCGCCTTCGCGCTCTCGCAGATCCTCGTGGTCTCCGGTGCTGAGGTCCGCCCGAACTACGCGATCGCCGAGTACGAGAAGCTGCTGCTGCGCGACGCCTTCGTTCCCTTCCGGCAGCTCCTGGAGGACGTCACCCTC
>CAZDSB010000239.1:0-6341 GCA_964507515.1 uncultured Myxococcaceae bacterium | reverse complement strand
CAGGAAGGGGCTCCCCGAGGGCACGCAGGTCGATCCCGTCGTGCTCAGCTCGTCGACGGCCTTCGAGGTCAGGACGCCCACCGAGAACCCGCGGCCCGAGAACGGCGGGAGATCCGGGGCGATGCCCCTGGTCGTCCAGGCCACGAAGCGAGTCACCGCGACCGACGGCAAGCGCAACGACGAGACCCGGATCGTCGTCTTCGGCGGTTCCCAGGTCATCGTCGATGCGTTCTGGGGCTTCGAGCCCAACCGGAACATGGTCATGAACGCCTTCGCCTGGGCGACCAGCCAGGTGCAGAAGATCACCATCCGTCCGCCGGACCGGGACATCTCCACGGTCGATCTAGACGCGCCGAGGCTGGCGAGGATCCGGTTCGTCTCCATGGACCTCGTCCCGCTCGGCCTCCTCGGGCTCGGACTGGCGGTCTGGCTGAACCGTCGCAGCAAGTGACATGAGCGCCCGGAGCAAGAACCTCTGGACCCTGCTCGGGGCCGCGCTGGTCGCCGCCGCCATCGCCCTCTACGCCTGGTTCGGCGTCATGAAGGGCGAGGAGAAGGAGGCCGAGCAGAAGCGGCTCGCCGAGCGCCTCGTCCAGCCCGTCTCGCGCCCCGACGGCGGGACCGAGAACGTCCGCTACGACCATCTGGTGGTGAAGGCCAAGGGTCAGACCACCGAGCTGTCGCGCCTCCCCGATGCCTCGTGGATCATCACTCGCCCGCTCAAGACCTCCGCCGACGTGCAGACCGCCGAGGCCATCGTCAGCGCGCTCCAGTACGCCCGGATCCGCTCCACCATCGAGGAGAAGCCCACGCCGGACGCGCTGAAGACGTTCGGGCTCGACAGGCCGTCCATCGAGGTCGTCGCCTCCGCCGAGGGCGTCCCCCCGCTCACGGTCCATCTCGGCGTCGAGAATTCCTACGACGCGAGCGCGTACCTCCAGCGCGAGGGCGACCCGAGGGTGTACTCGGTGGATGCGACCACCCGCTCCAGCCTCGACAAGGGGACCTTCGACCTCCGGGATCGCGACGTGCTCGCGGTGCGCGACCTCGGCCTCACCCGCATCGAGGTTCGCAGCAAGAAGCACGACTGGGCGGTGGGCCGCGACCCGGGCCAGCCGTACGCCTTTCTCCGCCCGTTCAAGGAGGACACGGACACCTCGGCCATCTCCAGCTGGATCGCCTCGCTGCGCAGCACGAAGGCGACGAAGTACCTGGAGGATGGGCCGGCGGAGCGAAAGCGCACCGGCGTGGAGAAGCCGATGGTCGATGCGACCTTCCAGCGCGGCCCCACCGAGACGGTGCGGGTGCGGCTCGCCGCCGGGAAGGCGGAGACCGATCCGGTCTACGCACTCCGAGAGGACCAGTACGGCCCGGCGCTGGCCGAGGTGCCGCGGGGCGCCCTGGCCGCGCTCGACAAGAGCCCCTCGGAGCTTCGCGACCGCACGGTCCTGCACGTCAAGCCCGACGACGTGACGACGATCCGGCTGGGGAGCGCCGACGGCGCGCTGGTGCTCGAGCGCGATCGCCCCGGGGACGGCGGGCCGGAGACGTGGCGCCTCCTGGGCCCCAGCCCCGCGCCGGCCGACAACTTCAAGGCCGCCTCGGTGCTCTACGGCCTCACGTCGCTCCGCTCCGAGCCGACCGAGGACAGGCTCCCCACGGATCCGAAGGCCACCGGGCTCGGTCCCGCGGCGCGGACCCTCGTGCTCGAGGGCCAGGGCGGCAGAGCGCTCGGCACCATCGTCCTCGGCGCGGCCTCGAAGAAGCCGGCCGGGACCTTCGTTCGCGACGACCGCGGCCACGTGGTCGTCGTCGACAGCGCACGGCTCACCGCGCTTCCCTCGAAGGCCGCCGACCTCGCGCCGCCGACGCCGACGCCTGCGCCTCCGGCGGCTCCGGCCGGCGCCGACGCAGGCAGCTGAAGTCGCCCTTTCCCGGTTCCCTGCCGCCTCGCCGACATCCCCTGCAAGTGGGTTCAAGACTCCGGGGTCATTCGTGTCCTATCCACGGGACATGACCGGACTCCGCTGCCTCGGGATTCTCGGGGTGCTCGCCGCCGCCTGCGCCCAGGCGCCGGTTCCCCCCGCGCCTGCCGCACCCGCTTCCACCTCCCCTGCCATCACCGCCGCCGCAGACGCGGGGACGCCCGCGAAGCCACAGGAGGGCATCTTCCGGCTCCCGCCCGGGATCCGTCCGACGGCCCAGTCGGTCTCGCTCGAGGTCGACCCGGCGCAGCCCCGCTTCTCGGGCTCGACGGACATCCGGCTGCGGGTCGACGCGCCGATGCAGGACTTCTGGGTGAGCGCGCGCGAGCTCCACGTCCGCAGCGCGTTCCTCCAGCAAGGCGCGGAGAAGTGGCCGGTCACGCTCGAGCCGGACGACGCCCGGGGCGCCGCGCGGGTGAGGTCGCCTCGCGCGCTGGCCGCCGGCGAGGCAGTTCTCCACGTCGAGCTCGATGCCCCGTTCAACCCCCGCCTCGTCGGCCTCTACCGGGTGAAGAGCACCGGCGGCTGGGCGGCGTACACCCAGTTCGAGTCCATCGACGCACGGCGTGTTTTCCCCTGCTTCGACGAGCCGTCCTTCAAGATCCCCTGGACGGTGGAGCTCACCGTGCCCGCGGGGCTCAAGGCGTTCGGCAATACTCCGGTGGCCGAGGAGACCGCGGCCAGCGGAGGTGGCCGGCGGGTCCGCTTCGCGACCACCCGACCTCTCCCGAGCTACCTCGTCGCCTTCACCGTGGGCGATCTCGACCTCGTCACCCCGCCGCCGCTGCCGCCATCGAAGCTCCGCGCGACTCCGCTGGAGGTCAGGGGCATCGCGCCCAAGGGGCGCGGCGCCGAGCTGAGCACCGCGATGGACGCGAGCGCGGGACTCCTGCCGCGTCTCGAGGAATGGTTCGGGATCCCGTTCCCCTACCCGAAGCTCGACCACGTCGCCGCGCCCGACTTCCCCTTCGGCGGCATGGAGAACGCCGGGCTCATCGTCTACACCGACACCTACCTGCTCGCGAACGCGCGGAAGGCCTCGCGCGACGAGCGGCTCACCATCGCCTGGGTGATGGCGCACGAGATGGCGCACCAGTGGTTCGGCGACCTGGTCACCATGCGCTTCTGGGACGACAAGTGGCTGAACGAGTCCTTCGCCACCTTCATGCAGGCCGAGGTGGTCGTGCCCTGGAAGCCCGAGCTCCACTACGAGCTCGACCGCCTGGAGGCGACCCACGCGGCGATGGCCAATGACGAGCTGGACACCGCCCGGCCCATCCGCCAGCCCATCCACTCCGAGAACGAGATCGCCGGGACCGACGATGCGGTGCTCTACCCGAAGGGTTCGGCGGTGCTTGGCATGTTCTCCGCCCGCCTCGGCCGGGACCGCTTCCGCGGCGCGATCCGGGACTACCTCACCGAGCACTCCGACGGGAACGCTGCCACCGAGGATCTCCTGGCGGCGCTCGACCGGATCGACCCCAGCGTCGGTCCATCCTTCCGCACCTTCATCGACCAGCCCGGGCTCCCCCGCGTCACGGCCGAGCTATCGTGTAGCGAGGGCAAGGCGGCTCTCGCACTCCGGCAGGAGCGCGCGCTTCCGGAGGGCTCGCGCGCCAGGCGGGATCTCCGGTGGAAGGTGCCGGTGTGCGCGCGCCTCGAAGGCCGCGACGCTCCGCTCTGCACCACCCTCGACGGTCCGTCCACGACCGTGCCGGTTCCAGGCCGTTGCCCCCGCTGGGTCCACCCCAACGCGGGCGCGACCGGCTACTACCGGTGGCTCGTGCCGGCGACCGGGCTGGACGCCCTCCTCGCCTCCGGATGGCGGACGATCTCCCGGGCCGAGCGCATCTCCACGGCCAGCGCGGTGGTCTCCGGCGCCCGAGACGCCGTGCTTCCCGTGGACCGCGCACTCGCGCTCGTTCCCCGCTTCGCCCGGGACGACGAGCCCGGCGTGGTGTCGAGCGCGGAGGGGCTGCTCGACTACGCCTGGAGCCATTGGACGTCCGAGGCGGACCGCCCGCTCCTCGAGGCCCGCATGCGAGCCCTCCTCCGTCCGGCGCTGCAGCGCATCGGCTTCAGCCCGCGGCCCGGTGAGACGAATCGCCAGACCCGGCTCCGCCAGCGCCTCGTCGGGACGCTCGCGCTGCACGCCGGTGATCCGGAGGTCCTCTCCAAAGCCGCGCGCCTGGGCCGGGCGTGGATCGGCACCGACGGCCACCTCCATCCGGAGGCGGTGAGCCCCGATCTTCGGGACATCTGCGTCGCCGCCGCGGGCCGGACCGGTGACGCCGGGCTCTTCGACGCGATCCTTGCGCGGCTCAAGGGGACGGAGGAGGGAAACGATCGGAACGCGCTCGTGCTCGCCCTGTCCTCGTTCCGCCAGCCCGAGCTCCGGCAACGTGCCCGCGCGCTCACCCTCACCCCCGAGCTGCGTCTGTTCGAGAAGGTCGCGGTCCTCCTCATCCAGGGGACGGACCCCCGGATGTGGCGCGACGCCTGGGACTTCACCGTCGAGCACCAGGACGAGCTGGCGAAGGCGCTCCCAGAGAGCGCGATCCGCTATCTGCCCTACGGACAGTCCGCGTGCACCGAGGAGGACGCGGCCACCATCTCGAAGTCGTTCGCCGGGCGCGCCGACCGGGTGCCCGCCGTGGCCTACGACGCGTCGAAGGCCGAGGAGATCGCCCGGATCTGCGCGGCCGTCCGGAGCCGCCAGGCGCCGGCGCTCCAGCAGGCGCTCCGCTCCCGATCCGCGCGACCGCCAGCGCCCGCCGGCTGACGCCGAGACCACTCGCATCGACCGGGTGGTCGCGCCGGAACCGCCGCCGAGGTCCGGGAGCGACGACGGCGTTACGGCGACGCCCGCCGGGAGTCGCTCCTCGCGCCCTCGTACACCCGGAGCATCTCCTCCGCCTGACGCTCGGGGCGGAAGCTCCCTGCGCGTGCACGGGCTGCCTCCGCCAGCCGGCGCCGGCGCGGCGTCTCGTCGAGCAGCATGCGGAGCGCCGTGCGCCAGGCCTCGGCGTCACGGGGGGGCACGAAGACGGCCGCGCCCTCCCAGAGCTCCCGGAGCGTGGGGACGTCGGAGAGGACCAGCGCGCACCCCTGCAGCGCAGCCTCGAGTGGCATGAGCCCAGAGGCCTCGTACAGGGCGGGGTGCGCGTAGATCGCCGCGCGCGCCATCGCCATGCGCAGCGCCTCCGGCCCGAGCGGACCCACCAGCTCGAGACCGGCCGCGTGCCGCTCGGCGCCGGTCGCCTGTCCCGGGCCGGCGACCCGGATGGGAATGCTCCGGGCGGCGGTCTCCAGCACCTCGACGTTCGACCCCTCGTCCGCCGGCCGTCCGGTGGTCAGGACCCAGGCCTCCTTCGCCAGCCCGCGGACCGGCGTCAACGTCCGCGCGGGGTACACGACGCGCGCGCCCGGCAGCGGCCCGTGATGGCGGGCCAGGTCCTCGAGCATCGCCTTGCTCGGGGCGACCACACGCGCCGCGCCGAGGAGTCCCCGCCGCACCTCCGCGCGGTACCGGTCCAACGCCGCCGGCGCGGGGACGCCGTGCACCGCCTCCCACCAGGCGCAGACCGAGCCGTGCGTCTCCACCACTGCAGGCACGGGCCAGCCGAGCCCGCCGAGCACGTGGGAACTCAGATGCACCACGTCCGGTCGGAGGACCCGAGCGAGCGAGAGGAGCCACTCTCCACCCCGCCTCAGGTCGTCCCACGGATCGTCCATCCACTCCAGCCGGAAGGCTCCCTCGAAGATCTGGAGTCCCGGCACGGTCCACGCCTCGGCCCGCATCGACGGAGCGAGCCCCTCGGTGAAGACCGCCAGCGAGGTGCGGACGCCCCGCCTGGCCAGCGCGCCGGCGAGGGTGAGCGCGTGTGGCCACACGCCTCCGGCCGTGTCGGCAGTCATGAGGACATGGCGAACTCCCGAGCCCGAGCGGCGGGCCCAGGCGCGCGCGGGTGCAGCGAGCCTGGGGTTGGCCTCGCCGGGTGCCATCTCGGCGCTCATGCGTCGAGCCACCCGCTGATCAGCACCCGCTTCGTCACGACTCCGCTCCCTCCCGCCCGCGAGGCCTGCAGCAGCGCCCGGAAGGCTATTCACCGGGACCGCACGCCACCGCCCAGCGGCCCTCCGCGCGCCGGGGACCGGACAGTGGAAGGCCGCCGACCGTGGAGAAGCGACGGTCGGGCTGGAATTTCCAGCCTCGCGAGGTGGGTGTCGGTGCGACCCCACGCGGCTCTTGCCCGAAACGGGTGTCTCGCGGTCCAGGGGGCTGTGCGAAGAGCCTCTCCGGAGATCCGAATGACCCGTTCTGCCCTGGCCGCCGTGATCCTCTGCCTCGTCCTC
>CAZDSB010000238.1:0-11920 GCA_964507515.1 uncultured Myxococcaceae bacterium | reverse complement strand
CGCCGCCGACGTCGCCGCGCTGCTTGCCGCCGTCTGCTCCACGACCCTCATCGCCGAGCAGGTGGGGGGCAAGGCAACCCGCGACGCGCTGTTCCTGAGCAGCTTCGGCATCACGGCGCTGCCGACGATGCTCATGATCTCGGCACTGGTCTCGCTGGCGATCATCCCGCTCGGGGGTCGTGCGATGGCCGCGCTGGGACCGTCACGCGTCGTTCCTCTGGGGCTGGCCATCAGCGCCCTCTTCCTCCTCGGTGCCTGGGCGCTGGCCGGGCAGTTTCCGCGGGGCGTGGCCGCCGCCGTCTACCTGCACGTGAGCTCGGTCGGGTCGGTGCTCATCTCCTGGTTCTGGTCGTTGATCAACGAGCGCTTCGACCCGCGCTCGGCGAAGCACTACGTCGCCCGGATCGCCGGCGGGGCCACGCTGGGTGGCCTTCTGGGAGGCATCCTCGCCGAGCGGCTGGCCAGGCCCATCGGACTCACGGGCATGCTCCCTGTCCTGGCCGTGCTCCATCTCCTCTGCGGCGGGCTCACCCTGTTGCTGGGAGGGCCTCCGACGCGTGGACCCGTCGCCCCGCATCCGGCCCCGGCCGCCACGGAGAAGCCAGGGCTCTCCTTGCTCTGGCGCTCGAGCTACATCCGGGACCTGGCCCTGCTCGTGTCGCTGAGCGCCATCGGCGCAGCGCTGCTCGACTATGCGCTCAAGGCGCAGGCGGCGGCGAGCTACGGACGTGGCGCGCCTCTCCTGCGCTTCTTCGGCCTGTACTACACGGCCACCAGCCTGGCGACGCTGCTCGTCCAGGCGGGGCTCACCCGGCGCATCCTCGAGCGGTTCGGACTGGCGCGGACGGTGGCTGCCCTGCCCGTGACGCTCGCCACCGGTGGCGCCGCCGCGCTCCTGGCTCCGAGCCTGTGGTGTCTGGTCATCGGCCGCGGCGCGGAGGGGGCGCTCCGGAACTCGGTCTTCCGATCCGGCTACGAGCTCTTCTACACGCCGATGCGTCCAGCCGAGAAGCGTTCGGTCAAGACGATGATCGACGTGGGGGGCGAGCGCCTGGGAGACCTGGCGGGCGGCGGCATCGTCAAGCTGGCGCTGATCGCCGTGCCGGCGCTGGCGATCAGCGTGTTGATGGCCCTGGCCATCGGCCTCGGTGGTCTCGGACTGCTCGTCGCCCGCCGCCTGCACCGGGGCTACACGAACACGCTCGAACGCAGCCTGCTCGACAGGGCCACGGCGGTCGAGATCGGAAGAAGCCTGGATCGCACCACGCTGAGCGTGATCCTCGGAACGCGGGGCGACCTTTTTCCTGCCGGCGTCATCGCGGCCGGGAGCCGGCCCACGTCGCCGCCGGAGTCATCTCCCCCGCCCGGACCGATCGATCCGATGGCAGCGCGCGCAGCCGCCCTCCGCTCGGGCGATCCTGAGCGGGCGAAGGCCGCGCTGCGCGAGGCGCCCCTCACGCCGGCGCTCGTGGCTCAGGCGATCCTTCTTCTCGGATGGGATGAGGTGGCCCCCGCGTCTCTCGAGGCGCTGCGCCGGGTGGCCGGATCGGTCGTCGGTCAGCTCACCGACGCTCTCGTCGACCACACGACCGAATTCACGATCCGGCGCCGCCTGCCGCGTGTGCTCGCGGCGACTTCAACCCCCCGGGCCATCGACGGACTGCTGGCCGGTCTCGAAGATCCGCGCTTCGAGGTGCGGTACCAGTGTGGCCGCGCGCTGGCGAGGATCCACGACGCCGACCCATCCCGGCCGATCCCCGAAGAACGCACCCTGCCCGCGGTGATGAACGAGGTGAAGGTCGATCGCAGTGTCTGGGAGAGCCAGCGGCTGCTCGACCGGAGCGAGGAGGCCACCGACTCGCCGTTCGTCGATCACTACCTCCGCGACCGTGCCAACCGCAGCCTGGAGCACGTCTTCACGCTGCTCTCGCTCAACCTCCCCAAGCAGCCCCTCATCGTCGCCTTCCGGGGCCTGCACACGAGTGACGAGGCGCTGCGCGGTACCGCGCTCGAGTACCTCGAGGTCGTGCTCCCCGAGACCGTTCGGGCCAGTCTGTGGCCGTTTCTGGAAGAGGGGCGGGGGCCGCGGCATCCTCCCCGGCCGCGTGCCGACATCCTCTCCGCCCTGATGCAATCGAACGCCTCGATCGAGGCCAACCTCGAGCTTCTGCGCCGTCAGCGAGCGCAGGAGACGATGCCCCCTCGCCAGGACTGAAGAGGACGCGCTAGCCGTCGTCGCGGTACCGTCGCGTCGGCTTCTCCCATGCGGCCCGGTCGGTGGAGGAGAAGGGGCTGCATGCGCCCAACCGGGGCGGCGCGCCGGAGCGAGGCCGTCCTCTTACTCCTCGCGCTCCGCGACCAGTCTCGCCCTGACCTGCACCTCGGGCTGCATCCGGAACATCAGGAACGACGGTGGGGGCAGCCCGAAGTCCCGCATGTCGATCGCGCGGGCGCCCTCGATCTGCAGCGTCCGCGGATCGAGGCGCCGGATCGTGACCTCCACGTCCATGGTTCGCGTGACGCCATGCAGGGTGAGCTCGCCCGTGAGCCTGCTCGTCCCCGGGCCATCGGCGGCGATCGACCTCAGCTCTGCCCGGATGCGCGGGAACTTCCGGGCATCGAGCCGACGCTGCAGCTCACCGTCGACCAGCCCGTTGCCCGAGCGGAGCCGCTGCGTCTCGACCTCGACGTGCGTCGGCATGCCCAGGCGCGGCGGCGTGGTTCCATCACCCGCCTCGGCCTCGACGACGCCCTCGAGCCCCGCGGTGTGGATGTGGACCGGGTGCAGGGTGGACCGGGCCTCTGCCCAGAGCTCGGATCTCTCGGGTGAGATGCGGAAGCGCGCCAAGGAGGCTCACATCTCGCGGATCTTCACGTCGCGCGCAATGTCCGGGAGGCCCGACACCAGCACGACCAGCGCGCCGACGGCTGTCCAGAGCACCCGCAGGTCGCGCACATCACGTCACCTCCACGCTCGGATTCGCAGCTCCTGGCCGCGAACGATCTCCACGAACGACTTCCCGCAGGGACACGGAGTGACCAGCTCCTCCATGTCGATCTCCTGGGCGCAGCTCGAGCAGCGGCTGCGCCCGTGAACGTCC
Source organism: uncultured Myxococcaceae bacterium (assembly GCA_964507515.1). Taxonomy (GTDB): domain Bacteria; phylum Myxococcota; class Myxococcia; order Myxococcales; family Myxococcaceae; genus RPRB01. Next base: position 8,819 of record CAZDSB010000238.1, on the reverse strand, counting down.
ACGATGTCGAGCCGGGCACCCTGCAGCCGCGTGCCGCGGGCGCACTCGTCGAAGCAGAAGCGAACCGCGTCGGGAACCACGCCGGACAACTTTCCGATCTCGATGGTCACCGCGAGCACCTGGCCTTCGGGCACGGCGTCGCAGACGGACCCCACGATGCCCTGGCTGATGGACAGCTCGTGCATGAGCCCGTTCTGCGCGTCCCCCGGTCAGCGGGCAACCGGGGTGGGGCGGATCAGAACGGCGGGAAACAGTCGTCTCTGCTAGCGTCGACGGCGTTCATGGCTCCTCGCAAGAGACCGCTGGCATCGAAGCGGAAGACACCCCGTCGCTCCCCCAGGACGACTTCGTCCACCCGGAAGGCGCCCTCGGAGGGTTCGTCCACGCTGCCGGTCGACGTCCAGCCGGGGGCGATCGACGAGACGCTGCGAAAGGTCTCCGACACCTTGCGGCAGTGGGCGAATGCCGGCCGCTACACCAAGGTGCGGTTCAAGTTTCGCGGCAAGCCGCTGCTCCCGGACCTGCCACTCGCGGCGGTGGTCGCGGCCGAGGGCCTCACCTTTTACTGGACGGGAATCCTCCGCGCGCTCCTGGTCAACGTCGCGGGCCGGAGCGTCCTCGACGTCGAGCTGGTCAACGACTCCGAGCACCACGTGCAGAAGGGCAAGGAGGAGCTGCTGAGCGGCGAGGTGGATCGCGCCATCTCCGAGTTCCGCACTGCGATCGCAAAGCAGCACGACAACCCCCGCGCGCACCTGAACCTCGGCGTCGCGCTGAAGCTCAAGGGAGATCGTGCGGGGGCCCGCGTGGCGCTCGAGCGCGCGAAGGGCTTCGACCCCGGCGGGCCGGTGGGCAAGGAAGCGGAGCGCCTGATCCAGGGCCTGAACGGCGGGACGTCCGAAATGGGCGAGGGCGGTCCGGCGTAGATCCAGACGTGGACTTCATCCTCAACGTCCTGTGGATCGTTCTCGGCGGCGGCTTCCTGATCTGCCTCGAGTACTTGCTCGCGGGCGTGGTGCTCTGCCTCACTGTGGTGGGCATTCCCTTCGGGCTGCAGTGCTTCAAGCTCGCGAAGCTGGGCCTCATGCCATTCGGCCACGACTTCGACGACGCGCCGGGAGCCGGCGTGGGGAGCTTCGTGCTGAACGTGCTCTGGCTGGTGTTCGCAGGGATCTGGATCTTCCTCAGCCATCTCGTGCTCGGGGTGCTGGCGGCCGTCACGATCATCGGGATCCCGTTCGCGTGGCAGCATCTGAAGTTCGGGATGCTCGCGCTGGCCCCGTTCGGCAAGCAGCTGCAGCGCTAGCGCGGGGTCAGCCGGCGAGCGCCGCGAGGACCTCGGAGGCGTGACGGTCCGGCGGGAAGACCGGGTACCACACGCGCTCGATGCGGCCGTCGCGCTGGAGCCAGCTGAGCCGGGCGAGGAGCACGTGCCCACCGATGGTGAGTGTAGGCAGCCGGAGCGCGTCGGTGAGGACCCGCGCCGAGTCACTCAGGACGGGAAACGGCAGGTGCAGCCGCTCGGCCAGCTCGCGCTGGTACGCGGGCTCCTGGGTGCTGAGGCCGAAGATGCGCACGCCGTGCTTTCCGAAGTCTGCGGAGAGGTCTCGGAAGGCGCAGGTCTCGGGCGTGCAGCCTCGCGCCCCGGGGATGAGGTCCCAGTCCGGCACGAGCGGCGGCTGCCCGGGCTGTCCCGTCCGGGGATAGGCGAAGACCACGGCGCGGCCGGGAACCGTCGAGAGGTCGATCCGCTCGCCGCTGGTCGCGAGCAATGGGACGGACGGCACTGCAAGACCGGTCAGGTGCCGCGCGCGCCCGTCATCCACCGGAACCGGAAGTCCCTCGGGAATGCTCGTCAGGTCGCGCGTCGTGTACCCCGCCATGGCTGGCCTTCTAGTCAACCGCCCGCGCGGCTGCCATTTCACGCGCCTGCTGTGCTGGGTTCGGAGGGAGGTGGCGGGTACCCTTCCGACGCAATGAGCTCCTCGCCCGTCACCGTCGGCCTGCTCGTCTTCCCGAATCTCACCCAGCTCGACCTGACCGGGCCGTACGAGGTCTTCTCCCGTGCACCGGGCATGCGCGTGTTGCTGATCGGAACCCGGCCGGGGCCCATCCGGAGCGAGTGGGGCCTCACCCTCGCCACCGACTGCACGCTGGCGGACGCGCCTCCGGTCGACATCCTCTGCATCCCGGGAGGCCCCGGGGTCAACGCGCTGTTGAGCGACGACGGGGTGCTCGACGCCATCGCTGCGCTCGGGGAACGCGCTGCCTGGGTCACGAGCGTGTGCACCGGAGCGCTGGTTCTCGGCGCGGCCGGGCTGCTGCGCGGGTACCGGGCGACCACCCACTGGCTGTCGCACGAGCTGCTGTCGGAGCTCGGCGCCACTCCGGTCGAGGAGCGCGTGGTGCGTGACCGGAACCGCATCACCGGTGGCGGGGTGACGGCCGGCATCGACTTCGCGCTCTCTCTCGTCGCCGAGCTGCGCGGCCGCGAGGTCGCCGAGCGCATCGCGTTGATGGTCGAGTACGCCCCCGCTCCTCCGTTCTGGAACGGATCTCCCCGGGAAGCGCCCGCGGGCCACGTGCACGCCGTCCGGAGCGACCGGGCCCGGGTGCAGCAGGAGCGAAAGACGCTTGTCCGGGACGCCGTCCAGCGCCGCCGCCGCTGAGCCCGGAGGGCGACCCGCGGGGATGTCGACCCGACGAGGTGTCCCGACGAGGTGTCTGACACCTCGTAACGGTCACGAAGCCGTCGCCAGGGGGCCCCTGCAAGCGAGCGAGCAAGCAGGCCAACGAGGTGCCAGACACCTCGTTTTCGGGCGCCGGACCCAGACACCCCGAAACTGCCCGCAAGAGGCGATTGACCCAAGGGTTACAAGCGGTTAGGTCAGAGAAAGCCCTTCATGTCCGACGACCTTCCGACCCCTCCACCGCCCCCGACTCCGCCGGGTGGCGGCGCCGGTGATCTCATCCCGATCAATATCGAGGACGAGATGCGCCGCAGCTACCTCGACTACTCGATGTCCGTCATCGTCGGCCGGGCACTGCCCGACGTCCGTGACGGCCTCAAGCCGGTGCACCGCCGCATCCTGTACGCGATGCAGGACGAGGGCTTGCTGCACAACCGGAAGTACAGCAAGTGCGCGGGCGTCGTCGGCGAGGTGCTGAAGAAGTACCACCCCCACGGCGACGCGAGCGTCTACGACGCGCTGGTCCGCCTCGCCCAGCCGTGGAACCTGCGCTACCTGCTCGTCGACGGGCAGGGGAACTTCGGCAGCGTCGATGGGGACTCGGCCGCCGCCTACCGGTACACCGAGTGCCGGATGACCGAGCTGGCCGAGGCCATGCTCGCCGACATCGACAAGGAGACCGTCGACTTCGGTCCGAACTTCGACGACTCCACCAAGGAGCCGCTCGTCCTCCCGACCCGCTTCCCGAACCTCCTGGTGAACGGGAGCTCGGGCATCGCGGTGGGCATGACCACCAACATCCCGCCCCACAACATGCGGGAGGTCATCGACGGGACGCTCCACCTCATCGACCACCCCAAGGCCACCGTCCGGGAGCTGATGCAGCACATCCCAGGGCCCGACTTCCCCACCGCGGGCTTCATCCTCGGCCGCGAGGGGATCCAGCGGGCGTACGAGACCGGCCGCGGGCAGATCACCCTGCGCGCCCGCCACGAGATCGAGACCAGCGCCAAGGGCGAGCGCGAGTCGATCGTCATCAACGAGATCCCCTACCAGGTGAACAAGGCCCGCCTGACCGAGAAGATCGCCGAGCTCGCCCGGGACAAGAAGATCGAGGGCATCAGCCAGATCCGAGACGAGTCCGACCGGCGCGGCATGCGGCTGGTCATCGAGCTCAAGCGCGATGCCATCTCCGGCGTGGTGCTCAACAACCTCTTCGCCAACACCCCGCTGCAGAGCACCTTTGGCATCGTCCTCCTGGCCATCGACGGCGGACAGCCGCGCACGCTCAACCTCCGCGAGCTGCTGGAGCGGTTCGTCAGCCACCGGCGCGAGGTCGTCACCCGCCGCAGCCGGTTCGAGCTGCGCAACGCCGAGCGCCGGATGCACGTGGTGGAAGGCCTGCTCGTCGCCCAGGACATCATCGACCTGGTCATCACCATCATCCGCCGCTCGCGCGACCCCGACGAGGCGCGGTGGGGCCTCATGCACGTGCTCTCGCCGTCGCTCTACGAGCACGAGCGCTTCGTCGATCTGCCCCGGCTGGACCTGGCCGCCGCCAGGGCGCAGATGGAGCAGCTCGTGGCTCGCGCCCGTGCGGAGGAGCCGAGCTATGCCGGCCTCCAGCACCGCTACGAGGACGGCGGGTTCAGCGAGGAGCAGGCCAAGCAGATCCTCGAGATGCGGCTCCAGCGCCTCACCGGAATCCAGCGGGAGGAGCTGTTCACCGAGCTGATCTCTCTCACCCGGGATATCTCCCGCCTCCGCGATATCCTCGAGAACGAGTCGTCCCTGCTCGAGGTGGTGAAGACCGAGCTGCGCGAGGTTCGCGAGAAGTTCGGCGACGAGCGGCGCACCGAGATCACCGGCGAGGCGTCCGAGCTCACCAGCGAGGACCTGATCGCCGAGGAGGACATGGTCGTCACCCTGTCCCATGCCGGGTACGTGAAGCGCAGCCCGCTCACCGAGTACCGGTCGCAGCGGCGAGGCGGACGAGGGAAGACCGGCGCATCGATGAAGGAAGACGATTTCGTCTCCGACCTCTTCGTCGCCAGCACCCACGCCTACCTGATGCCCATCACCACCCGGGGCAAGCTGTACTGGCTCAAGGTGCACGAGATCCCCGCGGCCAGCCGCACCGCGCGCGGGAAGCCGATCATCAACGTGGTCCAGATGGGCGAGGGCGAGAAGCTGGCCTCGATCCTCGTGACCCGTGGCTTCGAGGACGGGCGGTTCGTCTTCTTCGTCACCCGGAAGGGCGTGGTGAAGCGCACCGACCTCAACGCCTTCTCGAACGTGCGCTCGGCGGGCATCATCGCCCTCGGAGTGGACGACGGCGACTCGCTGGTCGCGGTGTTCATCACCGACGGGACCAAGGACGTCCTCCTCTCTACCGCGCAGGGAATGAGCATCCGCTTCGCGGAGAGCGAGGTCCGCTCCATGGGTCGTCAGGCCTACGGGGTGAAGGGCATCACCCTCGAGCAGGGCGACGAGGTGGTGGGCGCCGACGTGGTCGAGCCGGGCACCACCATCCTCACCGTCACCGCCAACGGTTACGGCAAGCGCACCGAGGAGGCCGAGTACCGGGTCCAGGGCCGTGGCGGCAAGGGCATCATCGACATCAAGACCACCGAGCGGAACGGCGACGTCGTCGGCCTGGCGCAGGTGAAGGATCGCGACGAGGTGATGCTGGTCACCAACGGCGGCATGCTGATCCGGATCAAGGTGCACGACATCTCGGTCATTGGCAGGAACACGCAAGGGGTCCGGCTGATCAGCCTGGAGAGCGCCGGTGAGAAGGTGAGCAGCATCTCCAAGCTCCCCGAATCCAGCGACGAGAACGGCGACGGCGGAAACGGCGAGGACATCACGCCCTCCGCTGCCGAGGCGCAGGGGCCCCCTCCGGAACAGGGCGAGGAGTCCTGACGCGGTGGCCTTCGAGCGCACGCGCACCCTCGGCAAGCTCTGGAGCTACCTCCGGGATCCGGGCGTGGCAGCCTGGCGGAAGCTCGCCGGCGTGGCGGCGGTGGCCTACGTGCTCTGGCCGCTCGACCTCATTCCCGACGGCATCCCGGTGCTTGGCTGGCTGGACGACGCCGGCATCGTCGCAGCGGCTGCGGCGTTCCTGGTCGTCGAGGTGCGGCGGCACGAACGGCGGCTCGAGCGGGCGGGAGAGAAGACGGTGGACGCGCGCTGAGCGGCCTCCGCCGCAGTCAGGCCGCGAGCTTGTGCAGCGTGCTCAGCAGCTCGTCGGCGGTGAAAGGCTTCGGCACCACCGCCTGGATGCGTACGCCCCGCCGGGGAAGGGTGTAGAGGTCGCTATTCCCCGACCCGGAGATGATCACCACCCGGAACCTCGCCGCGTCGGGGCGGCCGTCGATCCGGTCCAGCACCTCGGTTCCCCGCATGCGAGGCATCTCGTCGTCGAGCACCAGCACGACGTCGCCCGCAATGGCGGTGGCCGCGCTCAGCGCCTCGTGGCCGTCCGCGGCCTCCACCACCGAGAAGCCCTCGTCGCGAAGCAGGTCGCCGTACGCTCCGCGGATGAATTCGTCGTCGTCGACGAAGAGAACGGTGGCGCGGCTCATTCGAGGCATCACTTCCACCATCGATCCTCCGCGAATTGTCCCGGCCTGTGCAGAGAGTCCCCCTCGACCCGATCCCGGAGCGCCGCTGACTCGTGTCCTCAATGACGGACGTCCTGGGGCTCCTCCTGCGCAACCTGGTCGATCACCCGCTTCCGCCTGCGCACCAGACCCTGGCTCTCGTCGACGAACCAGAACGCCACCCGGAGGAAGGCTGCGATGACAACGACCAGCATCGACGAGAGAAACCAGTCGAGCAGGCCGGTGAGCACGCCCCAGTGCACCTGAACCCGGATTCCGTAGATCCCCGTCAGGGGCACCAGGATGAAGGCGACCCAGTGCGAAGCGCAGTAGGGGCAGGAGACCAGGTACCCGAGCCAGGTGTCCTGTCCTCCCAGGCGGTTACGCAGCGGCTCGAAGAGACGCTCCTTGGTCACCGTCTGGGCGACGCCCATCACCACCGCCGACAGGGCGAGCAGCTGGCCGAGGTAGGACATGAGCCAGGAGGGTGGTGAGGCGTCGGCGACTCGGCAACCGCTGGCGCAGCCGACCCTGCGTCCGCCTGAGTCCGGGTGGGACATCGCCGCTGGACCGCCCGGAACAGGGGTCCGTCCGCCGATCCAGATGATCGTCAGGACAATGAACCTGGGTTACCATTTCCAGCCGTGAGCGAGGCTTCTGCCCCGAACGTCCGTACCCCCTACGTGCTCGTGGTGGACGACGAGGCGTTCTTCCGACGGCTCCTGAGCGAGACGGTCGAGCGCCAGGGCTACACGGTGCTCAGCGCGTGCGACGCGAGCGAGACGCTGCGCTTCTTCGAGCGCGCCGCCGCTGACGACACGCCGGTCATCGTCGTGCTCGACCTCATGCTCCCGGGCATGAGCGGCGTCGAGCTGCTCTACGGGCTTGCGCGCCGCGTGGGTGCTCGCGTCCGCTTCATCCTCTGCTCGGCGCACAGCGCGCTGGACCAGGTGGCTCCCGCGCACCCGCTGGTCTCCGGCCGTCTGGCGAAGCCCGTCGGGCCCGGTGAGCTGGAGTCTTTGCTCGCCTCGGCCAGCTCCTCCCTCGAAGAGGCCACGGTCCACTAGGTCGCGCCGCTTGACTCACCGGGGAGGCGCGTCCTATTCCTGCGCCCCCTCGCGTCGGCCCGTCGTTCCGGCGCGGGGGTGTCTCACGCCCAGGTAGCTCAGTCGGTAGAGCAGGGGACTGAAAATCCCCGTGTCGGTGGTTCGATTCCGCCCCTGGGCACTGTTTTCGGTCGTCAGTCAGCGCGCAACGCATAGGTCGAGCCGACGACACTCGGCCCGTAGCGCTCCGGAGCGAATGCCTGCGCGAGCGCTGCCTTCGCACGCCAGCCGGTGCAATGGCCGGGCGCGACGACGCGCGGTCGGACACGCTCCCTCAGGTCTCGCACGGTCGCTTCGATCCGCGCCTCCATCGCCTTGCCACTCAGGTGGTAGCCGCCCAGCACGACGTCGATCGGCACACCGGGGAACTGCCGCTGCGCGCAGAGCGCGGCGTTGACGACGCCCGCGTGAGAGCACGCCGACAGCACGCTGACGCCGCGACCGCGCACGTGCACCGCCACGAACCGCTCGTCGAGAATGAGCGGATCTTCCACGCCGTTGTCGCCGCGGAAGGAATGGTGGCCGACCAACCCCTTCTCATACTCGGTCACGCGGTCGATCTGGCCACTGCCGAAGAAGAACCCGTCGCAGAGCGCGTGGGCCTCGGCGTGCGTCGCCACCTGGCCTCCAGCGGCCTCGATCGCCGCCAGCGTCGGCTCGGGTTGCAGCAGGATCATCGGCCCGCTTGGCAACAGAATGCCGCGCTGGTCCGGGCGGTCGGGGTGGAGATCCACGAGGAGTGGCGCGCGCACGCCGGCCGTGCGGCGCGCGGCGGCGATCGCCGCGACCACCTCGGGCAAGCCGCCGCTGTGGTCAGCGTGCCAGTGCGAGAGGAAGACCACCTCGATCGCAGCGAGGTCGATGCCGAGACGTGCCGCGTTGGCGAGCCAGAGATCGGCGTAGGGCCCGACATCGAAGAGCATCGTGCGCTCCGTGCTCGCGCGCCGCCCGGTGACGAGCACGGAGAACCCGTGGCCGGCGCAGCAGAGCCGGTCGAAGACCACCTTGCCAGGATGCCCGTTGTGCGTGCGGCTGACCGGCAGGCGCGCGAGGTGGTGCGCCGCTTCCGGCACCTGCGGGATGCCGTCGGCGACACTCGACAGCGTGTCGGTCTCGTTGTCCACGACCACGAGCAGGCGGAGTTCATCCAACATGGGTCCCTACCCTGAGCCAGCTCCGATGCTGGATAGCCGGTGCCGTTCCGCGAGAGCAGGTAGCAGAGCGGCCTGCGGTAGTCGATGGTGAGCGCCGTTGCCTCACGCGCTCTGTACGCGGACTTGGCCGCTCCACGACCGGGACTGAGAATCCCCGTGTCGGTGGTTCGATTCCGCCCCTGGGCGCTGCGGGTGTTGCGTTAGCGTCATGTGCCATGTCGCCGGTCGAGCCGCGAACGGCCGATTCCCCGGCTCGATTGCTCG
>CAZDSB010000237.1:0-9287 GCA_964507515.1 uncultured Myxococcaceae bacterium | reverse complement strand
CGCCCCGCAGCCAGTGCCATCGAACCCCTTCTACGGGCCCTCGGGGCAGGTTGCGGCAAACGCGGCCACGAGTCCAGCCTAGGGCGACGGCCGTCAGCGCCTCCTGAGGTAGGCCCATTCCCTGAGAGATGCTGGCGAATTCGCCACGTGCGAATCCGTGTCACAAGAGCTGGGGCCCGTTCGTTGGACGGCAGAACTCGCCAACGAAAGGAATCCGACCATGCCAGCCGCCGCCCACGAATCCTCCGGATGCCGCCTCGTCACCACCCAGGGCCAGACCCTCCCCCTGGAGGACGTGATGCTCTCCGCCGAGGCGCGCGGCGGACTCGCCCGGGTCACGTTGCGCCAGACCTTCCGCAACACCCACACCGAGCCGCTGGCGGTGACCTATCAGCTTCCGCTGCCGTACGACGCGGCGGTCTCCGGGTTCGCGTTCACCATCGGGGACCGGAAGGTGATCGGGGAGATCGATCGCCGGGATGCCGCGCGCGCGCGCTTCGACGAGGCGATGCTCCAGGGCCGCACCGCGGCCCTCGTCGAGCAGACCCGCTCCAGCCTGTTCACCCAGGAGCTCGGCAACATCCCGCCCGGGACCGACGTGGTCTGCGAGATCCTCCTCGACCAGCGCCTCCGCTGGCTGGAGGAGGGCGCCTGGGAGTGGCGCTTCCCCACCGTCGTCGCGCCCCGCTACCTCGGCGCGCCTGGCTGCGTCCCCGACGCCGAGAGCGTCACGGTGGACGTCGCGGACGCGCCGCTCGCCGGGCGCTGTGGCCTGTCGCTCGCGGTCCGCGACACGGTGGTCACCGGCCGTCGTCCCGACTCGCCCTCCCACAACGTCCAGGTCCAGGCCGTCCTCGGCGGTTTCGACGTCGCGCTCCCCGAGCGCGCCCACCTCGACCGGGACGTCGTCGTGCGCTGGCCGGTCGCCGAGCTCGAGGTGGGGCTCTCCATCCAGACCGCGCTCCGCGGCGATTCTCTCTACGGCCTGCTCACGCTCGTGCCGCCCCGTCCCGGCGCCGGCGCGGTGTCGGTTCCACGCGACCTCATCGTCCTTCTCGATACCAGCGGCTCCATGAGCGGTGAGCCACTCGATCAGTCACGTCGCGTCGTCTCCGCCCTCGTCGACTCACTCGAGCCCCAGGATCAGCTCGAGCTCATCGAGTTCGGAAATGCCCCGCGCCGGTGGCGCAACGGCCCCGTCGGGGCCACACCCAAGGCCAAGGCCGAAGCCCTCGCGTGGCTCGCCCGCCTCCGGGCCTCCGGCGGCACCGAGATGCACACCGCCATCGTCGAGGCCCTGCAGCCCCTGCGCGCCGAATCCCAGCGGCAGGTCGTGCTCGTCACCGACGGCCTCATCGGGGCCGAGCAGGAGATCATCGGCGAGGTGCTGGAGCGCCTTCCCCAGGGCTCGCGCGTCCACACGGTGGGCGTGGGCTCCTCGGTCAACCGCTCCCTCACCGGTCCGCTGGCGCGCGCCGGGCGGGGCGCGGAGATCATCGTCGGCCTGGGCGAGGACCCGGAGCGCGCCGCGCGCTCCTTGCGCGATCGCACCGCCAGCCCCGCGGTCGTCGATCTCGCCCTCCAGGGGACGGCGCTGCTCCAGGTCGCGCCCCGCTGGCTTCCGGACCTCTTCGCAGGTTCCCCGGTGCTGGTCGGCCTCCGTCTCGACCCGCGCGGAGGTGAGGTCACGGTGACCGGCCGGACCCACACCGGCAGCTGGCAGGCAAAGGTGCAGGTCCCCGCGAATCCCGGCGCAGCACCCCACCCGCCGGTGCCGGCGCTCTTCGCGCGCGAGGTGGTGGAGGATCTGGAAGCGGTGCGCGCCGTGGCCAACGCCGCGGCCGCCGCCGAGCTCGACCAGCGGATCGAGTCCATCGCCCTCGCCCACCAGATCGCCAGCCGCCTGACCTCGTGGTTCGCCGCCACGGAAACCGCCACGGTGGATCCACGTGCGCCCATTCGCCGGACACGCGTTCCCCAGGAGTTGCCGCACGGCATGGACGCCGAAGGCCTCGGCCTCCGCAGGGGGCGCCTGAGGCTGAGCGGAACGCTCACGATGGGCCCTGCGCCGCGCGGCGGGCCCGCTGGCACGCTCAAACAACATCTGGGGGTCGCCCAGGGGATGCGGGGCACTCCGAAGCGACCGTCACCGCCTGTCGAGACGGTCGGCGGGGCCCGGGCCGCGCCTCCGGAGGAGAGGTCCGCTGCAGCCAGCGCCCCCACCGCCCCCCGCCGCGGCCGTGTGCTCCACTGGAAGGACGGGGAGCTCGTCATCGAAGTCGAGTCCGATGGCGCGGCGTTCGACCCGGCGGCACTCACCGCCGTCGGGGTCGAGCTCCACGACGGTCAGGTCCTCGATGCCCTCGTCGACGTGGCGCGGTCCACCCCTCCGGGGAGTCCCGCGGCCGGACTGTGGCTCCGCCTCACCCTCCGGGTTGCTGGCCCCGCGCCGGCCTCGGTCCGCAGCGTGGTCGTCTTCCAGGGCTCCATCACCTGGACTGTCCTGATGTAAGGCCGGAGCACGTGGCGGACCTCGACAGCCATCTCGTCGCCATCGGCGCCGGTGACCGCAGGGCCTTCGCGGCCTGGGTCGCCGGCGCAGAGGCGTCGCTGCGCGCCAGCCTCCGCCGCTACGCCGCGTGGGTCGACACCGAGGCGGTGCTCCAGGAGACCCTCCTCCGCGTCTGGCAGCTCGCCCGCAGGGTCCAGCCGGACGGAGCACCCAACGCGCTTCTCCGGCTGGCGGTGCGCATCGCGCGGAACCTCGCGACCGACGAGGTCCGCCGCCGCGGCCGTGCGATCCCCGCCGACCTCTCCGGCGAGCCCGCCGTCGCCGAGGCGGTTGCGGACCCCTGGCTCAGGAAGCACATCGTCGAGTGCCGGGAGAAGCTCCGACACAAGCCGGGCCTCGCGCTCGACGCACGCATCGGCAGCGCCGGGGCCGAGCCCGACGCGATCCTCGCCGCGAGGCTCAACATGCGGCTCAACACCTTTCTGCAGAACGTCGCCCGCGCCCGGAGGCAGCTCGCCGACTGCCTCCGCCGCAAGGGGGTGGCGGTGGAGGCACGATGAACGACGACCGCGAGCGGCTGCTCGAGGAGGTCACCACCGCCTGGCGTGCCGGCGGCGACACTGGCCTCGCCTACCACCCCGCGTGGCACGACCTCGACGAGGACGGCCGGCGCGAAGCCTTCGAGCGCACCGCGCTGCTGCGCACGCTGGAGTCTGCGCTCGACCCCGACGGCCTATCGTCCACCGGGCGGCGCGTCATGGCCCTCATCGACGGCGGCAGGTAACCTGGCTCTCCCATGATCGCTTCCCACAGCGTTGCCATCCTGGTGGCGACCGGCGTGTACACCGCCGGTGCCCTTCTCCAGCTCTTCGCTCCGCGGACCTCGCTCGCCCTGATCTTCGGCGTGCGGACAGACGACCCCTTCACCCTTTTCATCGCACGCCACTGGGGACTCCTGGCCGCGCTCGTGGGAGCTCTTCTCGTCTATTCGGCGTTCCATCCCGAGGTCCGCGCCCCGGTGTTGGTGGTGGCCATCGTGGAAAAGCTCGTCCTCACGGGTCTCGCGTTCTTCGGGGGTTGGAAGCGAACTCCGGCGGCGACCCGCACGGCGGTCGTCGACGTTGCGATCGCGGTGCTCCTGCTGCTCGTTCTCACAGGGTAGACGCTCGTGAACGCACCGGCACGCGAAGCCTGCATCGCCAAGATCCGCGAGGTCGAGACGCTCCGATACGATCCCGGGGCCATCGACTCCTGCATGGCGACCGTGCGTCGACACGCGCCCGGCGGCCCGCGCGGCGGCGCGCTCTGCGACACGATCGAGCAGCTCCTGCGTGCGGGAAACGCCTCGCGGGCAGAGCGGCTTCTCGCCGAGACCTCCCGGGGCTTCCCCACCATCGGGGTCGCCGTGGTGCTGCTCGCCGCGGTCGCGTTCGCGGGCGGTCTGTACCGCGCCATCAAGTCGAAGGCGGACGAGGCCGTGGCATCCGCGCCTCGACTGGTCGCCGGGGCTGCATCTGCCAGCTCCCCCGAAGCAGCGCTCACCGATGCCACGGTCGGTCTGGTCGCCGACCTCGCATCGGGCCGCTCCTCGGCGGCTTACGGACGCATGAGCGAGACGTACCGTGCCCTGGTGTCCCTCGATCGGTTCGAGGCCGCCCTCGCTGCCAACCCGCTCCTCCGTGGCGCTCACGACCCGGTGCCATCGCACTGGAGCATCCAGCGCGGGACGGCCGAAGTGCGCGGCTTCGTGCTCGATCGCTCCGGACAGAAGATCGCTTTCACCGCGGGCCTCGCGCAGGAGGCTTCGACCTGGAGAGCGACGGCGTTCTCGATCGGCAACGTTCCAGCGCTACCGCAAGGACCGCGTTGACATCCGCAGACCCGTGCTTGCCAACCCTCTGCCACGTGCCGATGAGCCTTCCCAGCTTCTCGAGCGCCGAATTCGGCTTCGCGGCCCTGCTCTGGTGATCGCGCGGTCGTGGTCGGGGCTAGACGTCCGGTGTGGGAGGGGGGTTCCGCGCATGCGTTACAAGCGCGACGATTGCGCGTGCGGCACGCACCACGACCAAACAGTGGATCGATTCCATCCTTTGCGGTCGCTTCCGAGGCGTTGGTGGTCAGGGGCAGCTCGTGACTGACTCGCTCGACGAGGAGCGCGGCAGCGGCGCCCCTGAGGCACCCCCGCGAGTCAATTCCAGAGTCTGGCGCGCAGGCGTGGACCGCCTCATCCGGGCGTTGGACCGGCTGCGCCTTCCCGGCGCGACTGTGCTCCCGGTGGCCGGCGCAGTGGTGGGACTCTACGGCGGCCTCGCCGCAGGGGTCTTCACCAACCTCATTGGGGTGGTGGGCGGGGTGGTCTTTGGGTCGCAACGGTTGCTCGACATCGTCCGCCTGGGCTCGGGGACCCGGCTGGCGCTCCGGGAGTCCTTGGCGCAGGCCCACTGGCACCCGGAGTACCTCGTCATCGGCGTTCCCCTGGCGCTGTCGGCGCTCGCGTCGACGCGCCTCATGCGGGCCGGAGGTGCGCGAGATGTCGCGCGAAAGCGCCTCCAGGTTCTCGCGCTGCTCGTCCTGGGGGCACTGGCCCTCTACTACCCACTGGTGGCGATGGCTGCGATCAACACCGTGCTCGGTCATAGCGGCGATCTTCTCGCGGTCCTCCCCACGCTGCCGTTCTGGGCGCGCATCGTCGTGCCCGCCGCCGGCGGGGCCCTCGTCGGACATCTCCTCGAGGCTCACCCCAGCACGCGTGGCCACGGTGTCCCCGAGGTGGTGGCTGCCGTTCAGCAGAGTCCTGAATCACTCACCGCACGGCGTGGGCTGCGCAAGCTGGTCGCCTCCGCGCTCACCATCGGGACGGGGGGTTCGGCGGGCCGCGAGGGACCCATCGTCTACGGGGGCGCGGCATTCGGCAGCGCGGTAGGACGGACCCTGGGCTTTACCCGCCGCGAGCTCTCGGTTCTGCTCGCGGCGGGGGCAGGGGCAGGAATCGCCGCGTCGTTCAACACCCCGATCGGAGGCGCGGTCTTCGCTCTCGAGATCATCCTTCGAGAGTTCGAGCTCAAGGTCTTCAGCCCCATCTTCCTCGCCAGCGTCACCGCGACCCTGGTCGCCCGGGGGGTCATGGGCAATGCGGCGATGCTGGACCGCGTGCCGTATCAGCTGCAGAGCGGCTGGGAGATTCTTGCCTATGCCGCGCTCGGGCTCCTCACGGGGCTCTTGGCCTACGCTTTCGTGAGATTGCTCCACTGGAGCGAGGAGTTCTTCGACGGCAAGAGATCGGGAGGGCTCTCCCGCTGGCTAGGTCGAAGGCGCTTGCCCGCGCGAGCGGCCATCGGTGGCCTCGTCGTGGGCGCTCTCGGGCTCGCGAGCCCAACCGTGTGGGGCGTGGGACATGAATCGCTGAACCTGGCCACCGCGGACAAGCTGGGCCTCTCGATACTCCTCGTCGCCTGCGCGCTGAAGCTCGTTGCCACCTGCGTCACCCTGGGAAGTGGCGGCTCTGGGGGGACCTTCTTCGCGGCTGTCGTCATCGGGGGGATGGGAGGCGGCGCCTTCGGGGAGCTGCTCCGTCTGGCGGTGCCCGGTGCGGGTGTGCACTCCGGGGGCTACGCCCTCGCTGGAATGGGCGGGTGCGTTGCTGGCTTCACCCGCGGCCCTCTCACCGGGTTGATGATCATGTACGAGCTGGCCGGCAACACCTCGGCCATCCTTCCGCTGATGGTCACCTGCACCTTGGCCTCGGCACTGTGCCATGCCCTGGTGGAGCGGAACTCGCCGCGGGCGCTCACCGAGGCAGACGTGCTTCGCCGGACGCAGGTGTCGGATGCGATGGTGCGCTGTCCGGCCGTGCCTGGAGGTACCCGGCTGCGGATGCTCGTCGACCAGCTCGTCTCATCCGAGACCGGAGCACTGCCGGTCCTGGATGAGCGCGGACAGCTCATGGGTCTCGTTCAGCTGGAGGACCTGCGGGAGGTCTGGAAGGACGAGGAGCTCGATCCAGTCCTGGTCGCGCTCGACCTGATGCGGCCGGTGAGCCCGGTGCTCGCCCAGGCGAGTCTCGCCGAAGCCATTGGCCGGATGGACTCGGCGGACCTGGACGCACTGCCGGTCGTGGACCCGGAGCGCCCCACGTACCCTCACGGGGTGGTGACCCGCGATCACGCGCAGCGGGTCAAACGCCGGGTTCTGGGGAGTACCGGCGGTCCGACGATGGCGCCAACGGAGGAGTCCTGAGCGCCCGGGTCTAGAGCGCCGGGACTCCAACTCCGACCGCGTCCGCCTGCCGCGCCCCAGCCGCGAGCCAGGAGCTGCCAGCGACATGGATGGCCGCACCGAGGAGAATCAGGTCCTTGAGAAGGAAGCCACCCGCCTCGTTCCCGGGCGCGAGCACGCCAGGCGTCGTGACGAGGAAGGACAGCGTGGTGAGGAAGGTGAACGTCGCGATCAGTCCACCGACCGTTCCAAGTCGGGGGAACCAGGGCCCGGATGCGATCCCGAGCCCAGCAATGATCTCGACCGCTCCGATCAGCGCCGAACTTCCTCGGACGCCGAGCGTCGCCGGCAACCACGCCAGGAGTGGCGAATGCGTCAGGAGCGGCTGGATGCCTTCCGCCTCGAACTGGAAGAACTTGAACGTCCCGAAGAGAAGAAGAAGGAACGTCAGCCCGTAGCGAAGAATGCCCGCCCCGAGAGACTGGAGCTGCTGGCCACGGCGGCGGTCGACGAAGGTTGGGTGCATGCTGGTTTCTCCTTGGGCGCTCCTACGCGGCAGTCGTGGACCCGGTTACCCACCGAACGGAGAAACTTCGACTGTCACGCGGCGTGTCCACATCGACACTGAGCTCGGACGTCCCTGTCCGTGACGCTCCTGAGAGAGAGCACCGCATGAGAAGGCATCGTCGGGAGTTTCTGCAGGCCGTCGGTGGGATGGTTGTCGGAACGCTGGCACTCCGCACGCTGCCGGCGTGGGGTGGGCAGAAGAGCATCGAGGCTGTTGCCTTCGACGCGTTCACGCTGCTCGACGGACGACCGGTCGTCGCCGCAGCCGAACGCCTCGTCCCGGGTCAGGGAGCGAAGCTGGTCGAGGTCTGGCGCAACCGGCTCTTCGAGTACAGCTGGCTCCGAGCCACCGGGCGACGGTACTTGGACTTCGAGACAGTCAGTGCCGAGGCCCTCGCCTACTCTGCCGCAGCTCTTCGACTTCCCCTGAATGCCGAGGTCCGGCGCACCTTTCTCGAGGCAACGGTCCGGCTTCCCGCCTGGCCCGAGGCCGCGTCGGTCCTGAAGGAGCTCGGCGCCAGTGGGAAGAAGCTGGCCTTCCTCTCGAATTTCACGCCGCGCATGCTGGCCAGCGCTCTGCGGAGCTCCGGGCTCGAAGGTTTGGTGGGAGCACTCAGCACGGATTCGGCGCAGACGTACAAACCGGACCCGAGGGCCTACCAGCTGGCGGTCGATTCCTTCGCCGTGCCCAGGGAGCGGATCGCGTTCGTGGCGCACGCTGGCTGGGACGCAGTGGGCGCGGCGTGGTTCGGGTTCCCGACGTTCTGGATCGACCGGACCGGTACCACCCGCGAAGAGCTCGCTGCGCCCGCGTACACCACGCTCACGTCCCTCTCACCGCTGCCCGGGCTGCTCGCTGCCGGCGTCGAGGAGAGAACCCGCGCCAACTGAGAGGAGACGAGCATGAGTGACCCGGAGCTGATGCCCTGTGAGCCGACGCCGGACGATGTCCAGTACCTGGAGGATCGGCTCTACGAGCACAATTCTGGCGCCACTGGCATCGCCGACGGCCAGCTGCTCGCGTTCCTCTCGAGGGACGAGTCAGGCCGCATCATCGGCGGCATCTGCGGCAATACCTGGGGTGGCGGCTGCGAGATCCGCCAGTTCTGGGTCGAGCCGTCCCGTCGACATCGGGGCCTCGGAACGCTGCTGTTCCAGGCCGCCGAACGAGAAGCCCGTCGCCGGCGATGCAGCCAGATGCTGCTCATGACGTTCTCGTTTCAGGCCCCGGACTTCTACGAGCGAAACGGCTTCCACATCCTGGCGACGATCATCGACCATCCGCGCGGCCACCGGAATCTGTTGATGCGCAAGTGGCTCGACGCCGGGCCTGATCCGCGGGCATCCCGCTGATCAGAACGCCTCGAGCGCCGCCCTCGCGCTTCCGGTGGTCTCGGCCACGGCGAAGAGGCCCGGACGCGCACACACGGCGGCACCGAGCCGGCCGACCGTGCAGCCGACCGTGGCCTGCGAAAGCCGGACATTCTCGACCGCCGTCCGCGTTCCTGGCGGTGAGACGAAGAGGCTGAGCGGCTCAGCTCCTCGCCGGTACATCAGCGACACCGTCGGCGTCCCGGAGAGGCTGCATCTGCGCGCCCCGAGCAACCTGGCCCCGGGCACGGTCGGGACCTCGACCTCCTGCCCGAAGTGATCGGCGATCCACGCCCGAACCGCGGCTGGGTCTGCCGACTCGAAGTCGCACGGCACCGCCCTGGTGAAGCCAGTCAAGTGGCGCGCCTCGAGCTCGTCGACCACGGCCCTGCCCCCGTTGCGTGAGCTCTGGTGGATCCAGACCATGATTGCCGCGGCAGCCACGAGCGCGGCAGCCAGGACCCGTCGCCTGCGCCGGCGGAGAGGCGGCGGGGGATGCGCCCTGACCGTGGCCACATGGGCAGACCGCAACGTGTCGCCGATGATCCGGAACCGCGCACGAGCCGTCCGGCATGCGGCACACTCCGGGAGGTGCGCCATCGCCTGACGGACCTCCACGGGT
>CAZDSB010000236.1:0-6997 GCA_964507515.1 uncultured Myxococcaceae bacterium | reverse complement strand
GCACTTCGACTACGGGGTCGCCATCGTCACGCGCCTCGCTCCGGACGGAGCGCGCAGCTACGGCGTCCTCTCGGGTCTGGGGACGAATCGCAGGTTGCTGCAGGTCCGCGCCAGCGCCCGGACACTCTGGCTGACGGGCAGGATTCGCACTGGATCCGATCCCGGCAGCTGGGACGGGTGGATCCAGTCCTTCGACACCTCGACGGGTCATGCCGTCGCCGAGGTCGGGGTCGACGTCCAGGCCGGGGACATGTTCTGGGACCTGGCGCCGCGGGACGACGGGTCGGTCCTCGCGGTCGGGTCCGCCAACTACACGCAGAACCCGAGCGGCCTGAGCGTCAGCGACGCTCGTGACGATCTGGCGGTCGTCGTCGCCCCCGGGGGCGATGTCCGCCGGCGAGTGAGCCTGCCGGCCGGGCCCGTGGGCCGGGGCAACGAGGTGACCTCCGTGCGCGTCGTCGGCGACCGGGCGATGTTTGCAGGCGTGAAGAACGCGCCCGGAACGCACGCCGAGGTCTTCTCCGATGCGTTCCTGAGCCTGAGAGCTCTGGAGTAGCGCGCCTCGGTCAGCGCGACTCCTCCGCCCGGCGGATGAGACGCCGGCGGGTCTCCGCCTCCCGGCGATCGAGCAGGCGCTCCAGCACCGCGAGGCTCGCCTCGGCACGCGCGAGGGCGTCGCGTGCCGCGTCCCGCCGGCCGGCGCGCGCCGCGAGCTCCCGCCTCGCCACTCCGCGGCCGAAGGCGAGCACCTCCAGCTCGTCGCGAAGACGCGCCTCGTGGCGTGTCTGCGACACGGTAGACCCGGAGGCCGCTCCGGGCATGAACGCCGAGACGCGCGACTCGGCACGCCGTGCGACGCGCCCGCGCTGCGACTCCCACCGCGCGCTGGCGCGCAGGAGCAGCTCCTCGGCCAGGCGCAGCTCGGAAAGCCGCCGCGCGTAGGCACGCTGCTCCCGGTCCCGCGCGTCCGCCCGGAGGCGAAGGAGCGTGCCGAGCCCGCTCATCCATCGACCGCCGCACGCATCCGTTCCAGGAGGGCGCCCGGACCCTCGCCCCGGTCCTGGGCAAGGAACGCCTCGAGCGCGGGCTGCCGGGCGATGGCCTCGTCGGTGAGCGGATCGCTCCCCGGTGCATAGGCGCCGAGCAGGATCAGATCGCGCCGCTGCTCGTAGGCCGCGAGCAGCTCGCGAAACCGAGCCGCCAGGCGCCGGTGCTCCGCGGTGGTGACCTGGGGCATCACGCGCGAGAGCGAGGCGAGCACGTCCACCGCCGGCCAGCGACCCCGCTCCGCGATCCGCCGGTCGAGCACGACGTGCCCGTCGAGGATGCCGCGCACCTCGTCGGCGACCGGGTCCTCCATGTCGTCGCCAGCCACGAGACAGGTGTAGAGCGCGGTGCAGTGACCACGCCCCGAGTTGCCGGTGCGCTCCAGGAGCCGGGGCAGCATGGAGAAGACGGATGGAGGGTAGCCCTGCCGGGCCGGCGGCTCTCCCGCGGCCAGGCCCACCTCGCGCTGCGCTCGCGCCAGGCGGGTCACCGAGTCCAGGAGGAAGAGGACGTTTCCGCCCTGCTCGCGGAACCACTCCGCGATGGCCGTGGCCACGAACCCGGCGCGGAGCCTGACCAGCGCCGGCTCGTCGGAGGTCGCGCACACCACCACGCTGCGCTTCCGGCCCTCGGGGCCCAGCGCGTCCTCGACGAACTCGCGCAGCTCGCGTCCGCGCTCGCCCACCAGAGCGACGACCGTCACGTCGGCGCGGGTCTGGCGGACCA
Source organism: uncultured Myxococcaceae bacterium (assembly GCA_964507515.1). GTDB lineage: Bacteria > Myxococcota > Myxococcia > Myxococcales > Myxococcaceae > RPRB01. The sequence continues at coordinate 5,224 of CAZDSB010000236.1, read as the reverse complement.
TCTGACCGAGGAGCGTCGACTTCCCCACGCCCGCTCCCGCGAAGAGGCCGAGCCGCTGTCCCCGGCCCACGGTGCACAGCCCATCGATCGCTCGGATGCCGAGCGGAAGCGGCACGTCCACCCGCGCCCGCCGGAACGGATCCGGGCAGGGGCGATCCACCGGCCACGGCTCGAGCCCGGGCGGCGGCGGGGATCCGTCCATCGGCCGGCCGAGGCCATCGAGCACGCGACCGACGCACGCCTGACCGACGCCGACGGTGAGCGTCTCACCGCAGGAGGCGACCTCGGCGCCCTCGCCGATGCCGGTGGCGCTCCCGAGCGGAAGCAGCTGCGCTCGTGAGCCCGCGAACCCGACGATCTCGGCGAGCACGCGGGTCCGTCCATCCCGGATGGTCGCCACCTCCCCCACGCGCGCCCCCGGCAGCGTGGCCTCGAGCAGCAGCCCGCGGACGAGCTCCACCCGCCCGATCACGCGGAAGGGATGGGCGGAGCGCACCGCCTCCAGGAGTGGCGCCCCGCTCACTCCGGCTCCGAGACGCCGAGCCGCCCCCGGAAGGAGGCGAGCATGGTCGACAGGCGCCCGTCGACGCGCCCGCAGCTGGAGACCGCGATGCAGCCGGCCTCGTCCACGGCCGGATCCTCGACGACGTCGACCGTGCCGGCGGCGACCTCACGTGCGAGCGCCTCGCGCACCCCACCCCCGTGCGCCGGGGCCACCCGAAGAGAGAGGGCGGTTGCGCGACGCAAGGGCTCGGCGGCGGCAAGGACGGCCCGGGCCCAGATCGCGGGGTCCGCATCCCATGCGTCTCCGAGCACGCGGCGGGTCACGGCCAGGGCCAGCTCGCTCACGGTTCGCCGGAGCGCGTCTCCCTCGAGGGTGCGGAGCCGGGCTTGCTGGATCTCCACCAGCAGTCGCTGGGCGTAGGCGAGACCCTCGTCACGGCCGGCCTCGCAGGCAGCGCTGCGGATGGACTCGGCGGCGTGCTCGGCCTCCTGGACGAGCTCGGCGGCGTGCTGCTCGGCGGCGCCGACGAGTCCTCTGACCTGGTCGCGGGCGTCGAGAACAGGCGCGGGGACGATGCGGGCAGACGGGCGCATCGAGTTCCAGGGCGTCTCCACCGTTCACCTCCTGACCGAGGGAGGCGGCAGGGAGGGCCCCCGGTTCCTACCTTGGCGGGTGCAGAGGTCGTGCCTGACAGGAGGAGCTCGATGTCCGCTCGCATGCTGCTACTGACCGCGCTGTGCGCCTCGGGGCTGGCGACCGCGCAGCCGGACGGGGGTCCAAACAAGCGGACGCCGGACGCCGGGACGAAGGGAACGACCGTCCCCGACCGGCCCACTCCCCCACCGGGCGGAGCGCAGCTGCCGGCGCCGCGCACCCAGACGACGACTCCGGTCGGAACCGGGAGCGAGACCGCGCCGCCCGTCCGGACGACACCGCCGACGACGGCGAAGCCTCAGCCCGAGCTTCCCTCGCCAACCCAGCCACCGAGCCCGACGCCGCACTGAGGGGCCTCGAAGGTGCCAGACACCTTCGATCGCGAGCTCGGCTCGTCCGAAGGCGTTGAAGGTGCAAGACACCTTCGATCACCTTCGAACGGAGGGCGAGCCTATTGAAGGTGCCTGGCACCTTCCGATCGCCCTCGATCGCCCTGACCGGCCCGCGCCGCCTTCACCGAATTTCACGCGGGCGCAACGCGACTTCCGCTGTGATTGGCCGGCGGGGCGTTGACGCGGAACGTCGCGCTCGATAGCACCCTCACGCGCGAGGAGACGTGGGTGAGCGAGCCGATCGTCAGCATCGTCGACGTGGTGAAGGAGTACGAGCTCGGGACGACCGTCGTCCCCGCGCTCCGGGGCGTCTCCATGGACGTCCACCGGGGCGAGTTCATCTCCATCGCCGGCCCCTCCGGCAGCGGCAAGACCACCCTCCTCAACCTCATCGGCTGCGTGGACGTCGCCACCCGCGGCACCGTCCGCGTCGTCGGGCAGGACACTGCCGCCCTCAGCGAGCGTGAGCTGACCCGCCTCCGGCTCGACACCATCGGCTTCATCTTCCAGAGCTTCAACCTGGTGGGCGTCCTCACCGTCTTCCAGAACGTCGAGTTCCCGCTGCTCCTCCAGGGTCGCCTCCGCGGACACGAGCGGCGTGCGCGGGTGATGACCCTCCTCGAGCAGGTCGGACTCGCCGACCACGCCCGTCACCGTCCCAACGAGCTCTCCGGCGGACAGCGGCAGCGCGTCGCGGTGGCCCGTGCGCTGGTCGGGAGCCCGCAGATCGTCCTGGCCGACGAGCCCACCGCGAACCTCGACTCCGAGACCGGCGAGCGGATCGTGGATCTCATGAAGGAGATGAACCAGCGCGACGGCACCACCTTCATCTTCTCCACCCACGACGCGAAGGTGATGGCCCACGCCGACGCGGTGGTGAGGCTCGCCGACGGAAAGATCGTCGGGCGCGAGTCCGCCGGGGCCGCCGTCGCCGCGTCCGGAGGACACTGAGGTGGACCGCCTCGGAATCCTCGTCAAGATCGCGGGCCGCAACCTGTTCCGGTCGCGGATCAACCTCCTCATCGGGGCGGTGATCCTCGGCGGGACGTTCCTGGTCGTCGTCGGCGGCGCGCTGCTCGACAGCGTCGTCAGCTCGATGAGCCGGAGCATCATTGGGAGCGTCGCCGGTCACGTGCAGGTCTACAGCGCTCGCAGCAAGGACGAGTTCGCCATCTGGCCGATGGGCGGCAGCGACCCCGACCTGAGCCCGATGACCGACTGGGAGCGCACACAGAAGCTGCTCGAGTCGGTGCCCAACGTGAAGTCGGTCATCCCGATGGGCATCAACGCCGCGCTGGTCACCAGCGGAAACACGGTGGACCTGACCCTCGCCGAGCTGCGCGACGTCATCCGGGAAGAGAAGGAGAAGGGCGTCACCCCCGAGCGGGAGGCCCGCCGCGAATCGCTCAAGGATCACGTGCGGCAGATCGTCCGCGTCCTCCAGGCCGACCTCGCCCGCCTCAACGAGATCAACACGGCCGGTGCGCTCGAGCCCGAGGCCCGCGACGCCATCCAGCGCGCCTCGTCCGACGCCTTCTGGGCCGGGTTCGACCGCGACCCGTACGGAGCGCTCGAGTTCCTCGAGAACCGGGTTGCGCCCCAGCTCTCGGACGCCGACCTCATCCAGCTCCGCTACGTGGGCACCGACCTGGACAAGTTCCAGCAGAACTTCGACCGCATGGAGATCGTCGACGGGCAGCGCGTACCCCCGGGACACCGCGGCTTCCTCATGTCGAAGTTCGTCTACGAGGAGCTGCTGAAGCTCAAGTCCGCCCGGCGGCTCGACAAGATCAAGGAGGCCCTGGACGCCGGTGGCACCATCGCCGCCGACGAGACGCTGAAGCGCTACGTCCGCGAGAACCGAACCCAGACCCGCGAGATCATCTTCCAGTGGGACCGCCTGCGGACCGACAAGGCCGTCGCGCTCCTGCAGCGGACCCTCGCCTCCTCGACCAGGGACCCGGAGGCGCTCCTCGGCCAGTTCTTCGACACCGACGACCACAACTTCCGCGAGCGCTACCAGGTGTTCTACCGGGACCTGGCGCCGCTGCTCGAGCTCTACCGGCTCCGCGTGGGCGACGTCCTGACCATCACCGCCTTCACCCGCAGCGGCTACGTTCAGAGCCTGAATCTGAAGATCTGGGGAACCTTCCAGTTCAAGGGCCTGGAGAAGTCCGCGCTCTCCGGGAACATCAACCTGATGGACCTGGTCAGCTTCCGCGAGCTGTACGGGTACCTGAGCTCGGACAAGAAGGCGGAGATCGACGCGATCAAGAAGGAGGCCGGAACGAAGGAGATCGATCGCAGTCGCGCCGAGGAGGAGCTCTTCGGCTCCGCCAGCCGCCGCATCGTGGCCGAGGCCACCCCCGGGCTGATCGACGAGAAGGAGAACTTCAAGGGGAACGCGAAGGCGCTCCGCAACGAGGATCTGGTGAAGCGGGTCTACGACCCGTCCGAGATTCCGCGAGGCGTGGTGCTCGATGCGGCGATCATCCTGAAGGACCCCACCCGCATCCAGCAGACGATGCAGGAGATCCGCGCGGTGTCCGACCGCGAGCACCTCGGCCTTCGAGTCGTCTCCTGGCGCGAGGCGGCCGGCCTGCTCGGCCAGTTCATCCTCCTGGCGCGCGTGGTCCTCTACTTCGCGGTGGGCATCATCTTCGTGGTGGCGATGGTCATCATCAACAACGCGGTGATGATGGCGACCCTGCAGCGCACGGCGGAGGTGGGGACGATGCGCGCGATCGGGGCGCAGCGCGGCTTCATCCTCTCGATGGTGCTGGTGGAGACCCTGACCCTGGGCCTGGTGTTCGGCGCGCTCGGGGCCGGGCTGGGCACGGGAGTGGTCAGCGCGCTCCACGCGTTCGGCATCCCCGCGCGAAACGAGACGCTGTACTTCTTCTTCTCCGGTCCGCGGCTTCATCCGGTCCTGAGCGTGACCAACATCGTCGCCGCGCTGGTGATCGTCATCGTCGTCACCACGCTCTCCACGCTCTATCCCGCGTTCATCGCAACCCGTGTCCCGCCGGTGCGCGCGATGCAGACGGACGAGTGAGCCATGGCCCAGCTCTTCCTCATCGCCTTCCGCAACCTGGTGCATCACAGCCGGCGAACGTTCCTGCTCGGCGGCGCGATCGTCGGCGTCACGGCGCTCCTGGTCATCCTCGTGGGCCTGCTCAACGGCATCCACTTCACCATCCTCGAGTCGGCGACCACCCTCACCACCGGCCACGTGAACGTCGGGGGCTTCTTCAAGGTGACGGCCGGCCAGGCCGCGCCGGTCGTCACCCGCTATCCCGAGGTGCTCGCGGTGGCGAAGAAGGCGGTGCCCGAGCTCGACTACGCGACGCACCGGGGACGGGGCTGGGCCAAGGTGGTGAGCGAGACCGGTTCGCTCCAGTCGGGCGTCAGCGGCATCGACGTGAAGAGCGAGCCAGGGTTCCGGAAGGTCGTCCAGATCGAGCAGGGGTCTCTCGACGGGCTCTCGGAGCCCAACACCATCCTCATCTTCGCCGAGCAGGCGAAGCGTCTCGGGGTGACCGCCGGCGACCAGCTCACCCTCAGCGCGTACACCCTGCGCGGGGCGGCGAACACGGTCGACGTTCGCATCGTCGCGGTGGCCAAGAACGTCGGACTTCTGAGCTCGTGGAACACCTTCGTCCCCGAGGCGACG
>CAZDSB010000235.1:0-17751 GCA_964507515.1 uncultured Myxococcaceae bacterium | reverse complement strand
GCGCGTGCCGAGGCCGGAGGCGTCGCGGAACATCGCGTAGACCGTGATGGTCTCCTGTCCCAGCGTCCCCCGGCGGACGAAGACCAAGGCGATGAGCAGGAAGCCGACGGCGGCGAGCACCAGGAGCCCGACCCGGAACGGCGTGACGAACGTCTTCACGATTTACCGAACCACATCTGGAGGAAGTGCTTCAGCTCCGGATGCTGGCTGTGCCTCAGCTCCCCCGGCGGCCCCTCGGCGACGATCTGTCCGTTGAAGAGGAAGGCCACCTTGTCCGCCACCTTGAAGGAGGAGGCAATGTCGTGGCTGATCACCACGCTGGTGACGTGGAGCTCCCGCTTGGCGGTGACGATCATGTCGTCCACGTAGTCGGTGGTGATCGGGTCCAACCCGGTCGTGGGCTCATCGTAGAGGACAATCTTGGGATCGAGCACGATGGCTCGCGCCAGCCCCACCCGCTTCCTCATCCCTCCGGAGAGCTGGGCCGGGTAGAGCTCCTCCACCTTGTGCAACCCGACGATGGCCAGCTTCTCCCGGACCTTGGCCCGGATCTCCTCCTCCGACACGTCGGTGTGCTCGCGGAGGGCGAAGCTGACGTTCTCGTAGACCGTCATCGAGTCGAAGAGCGCCGCTCCCTGGAACACCATCCCGAACTTGCGGCGGACCCGCTCCAGATCTCGATCGCCCAGAGGAACGATGTCCTCGCCGTCCACCACCACCCGGCCCCGGTCCGGCTTGAGCAGGCCGATCATGTGCTTCATCAGGACCGTCTTCCCGGACCCCGAGCCACCGAGGATGACGCAGGTGCTCCCCTCGGCGATGTCGAGGTTGATGCCGGTCAGGACGTGGTTGTCCCCGAAGGACTTCCACAGGTCCTGGACCGAGATCATCGGTGGGGTGGCCGGGCCCGCGCTCATGGGTGGAACAGGAGCCCCAGAAGGTAGTCCTCGATGAAGATCGCCACCGCCGCGTCCACCATCGCCCGGGTGGTGGCTTGCCCCACGCCCTTCGCGCCGCCGTGCGCTTTGTAGCCCCGGTAGCAGGCGATGAGGGTGACGGTGAATCCAAAGACGGCGCCCTTGGCCAGCCCCTCCCAGATGTCCGCCGGCGCCAGGAGATTCTGGGTCCGGAGCACGAACGTCCCCACCGACAGGCCCTTGAGCGGCACGGCGACGAAGAAGCCGCCGAAGAGACCGGCGGTGTCGAAGATCATGGTGAGCAGCGGCACCATGCACAGGCCCGCGAGCACCCGGGGGACCAGCAGGTACTGCACCGGGTTGACCGCCATGGTCTCCAGCGCGTCGACCTGCTCGGTCACCCGCATCGTCCCGAGCTCGGTGCACATCGCGGAGCAGGCCCGCATGGTGACCATCAGCGCGCTGAACACCGGGGCCAGCTCGCGGGTCACCGTCAGGGCCACCGTGGGACCGACCAGGCTCTCCGCCCCGAAGAGCTCGAAGGCGCTCCAGGACTGGGTGGCGAACACCATGCCCGAGAACGTCCCGGTCAGGGCCACCAGGACGATGGACCCCACACCCACGAAGTCGAACTGAATGAAGACGTTCTGCAGCCGGAAGGGGGGCCGGAACGTCCAGGCGATGACCGACCCTGCAAGCGCGAACAGACCGCCGACCGTCTGGAACGCGCCGATGACGCCGTTGCCGACGCCCTCCACCAGCCCGACGAGCGGGTTCCTCTTCGGGCCGGAGTCGAGGTCGGAGGTGGTCATCGGACGATGGCCGGCATCCTAGGGTACGCCGACGACGACCCGGGGCACCCGTGCACCGACGGCGCAGAGCACGTCATAGGCGATCGTGCCCTGCAACGCCGCGAGCTGGTGAGCGTCCTGCACCTCGGTCCCCTGCCGGCCGATGAGCACCACCTCGTCGCCCACCTCGACCCCCGGAACGTCGGTGACGTCAACCATGCACAGGTCCATGCACACGCGCCCCGCGATGGGCGCCCGCCGCCCGCGCACCAGGACCGTGCCCCGGTTGGACAGCAGCCGCGACCAGCCATCCGCGTAGCCGACGGGGATCGTGGCGATGCGCGACGGCCGCGGCGCGGTCCAGGTGCTCCCGTAGGAGATCGGCGTCCCGGCAGGCACCGACTTGAGGTGGACCACCGCGGTCTTCCAGCTCAGCACCGGCTCGAGTACCCGGGGCGGCCGCAGCCACGGCGCCGGCTGCAGCCCGTACAGGCCCAGGCCAGGTCGCGCGAGGTTCATCTCCACGCCGTCCCGGGCCTCGGGGAGCGCCAGCAGGCCTGCGCTGTTCGACAGGTGACGCCAGCGCGGATCGAAGCCGGCGGCACGCATCTGCCCCAGCGCGGCCCGGAACCTGGTGATCTGCTGGGCGGTGAGTGCCGCGTCCGCGAGGTCGGCGTTGGCGAAGTGCGAGCAGAGTCCCTCGAGCGAGACCCGCCGGCACGAGCGCGCCGCCTCGAGGAAGGCCGGAAGCTCGCCGGGGAGCACGCCGAGCCGCCCCATCCCGGTGTCCACCTTGAGATGGGCCCGGGCGGTCACACCCCGCTGGGTGGCCGCCGCGTCGAGCGCGGTCAGGTGCTCGGGGCGGAACACCACCGGGATCATCCGGTGCTCCAGCATCGCGTCCCAGCCACCGTCGTAGGCACCCCCGAGCACGAGGACGTCGCTCTTCAGGCCGGCCTGCCGGAGCGCGAGCCCCTCCTCCACCAGGGCAACGCCGAGGAAGCGCACGCCCGCCGACTCGAGCGCGCGCGAGACCGGCACCGCGCCGTGGCCGTAGGCGTCCGCCTTCACGACCGCCAGCACCTCGACGCCGGGTGCCGCCGCGCGGAGCGTCTCGAGGTTGCGCGTGAGGGCCCCGAGATCGATCTCGGCTCGGGTGGGGCGGATGGACACGGGCGTCGTCTCTCCTGAGGATGGCTGACCGTCGGGCCCGAGGCTACTCTGCAACAGGACCCGGGGCGCGTTCTGCATGAGGCAGGCCGCTCGCCGGGCCTCCGGCGCTCCTCGGCAGCCGGACTGGCGAGAACGGGACGGACCATGGCGACGCATCGGGTAGGCGGCGAGATCGATGCAACGTGCACGCGCTGCCGCATGGAGCTGGCGCACACCATCCTGGCGATGGTCGGGACGAAGGTCGCCCGCGTGCGCTGCAACACGTGCGGGAGCGATCACGTGTACCGGGGCACACAGAGCTCGTCTCGCAGCGCGGCCAGCCGGACACGCGCGGCCACCGCCGAGAAGACGCCGAAGACGGTCATCGCCTTCGAGGCCCAGCTCGCCGCGCTCGACGTGTCGAAGGCGGAGGAGTACCGGGCGGACCACACGTACGCGGTCGACCAGGTGGTCCGTCACCCCACCTTCGGGCTGGGGATCGTGCGGGCGGTGCGGCAGGACAAGATGGACGTGGCCTTCAAGGCCGCCGAGCGCACACTGGTGCAGGGACGGAGCGCGGGCGCGGCTCGCCCCTCCTTCAGCCCACCTCACCGACCCGAGGACGCGCCGGAAGCCACCGACGAACCTGACCAGGCGTGAAAGGCTGCTAGCCTCGGGCGCCGCCGCCACGTGCGCTCCGCTCCGCTCTCCGCGCTTCTCGCCATCGCCGCCGCCACCTCCGCGCACGCCGCGCCGGTGGTCGAGGCGGAGCCGTCCCGGCTGGTGCTCGGCCCGCGCGCCCGGGCGGAGATCACCATCCGCGAGTCCGCGCAGGATCTCCACGGCGCGGTCTCGGTGGGCACCCTGCTGGCCGGGGCCTCGGGCGAGGACTTCACCCGCTTCACCTGGACGCCTCCACCGGATCTGCGTGCCCCGACCCTCGTCCTGTTCGCGTTCTGGAGCGGAGAATCCCCTACGCTCGCGGACGTGACGGTGCTCGCCCTGCCCTGCGCTGGGCGCACCGATCTCGCGATCGAGACCGAGCCCTCGGCACAGGTGACCGTCGAGGTGGCCGGAGCACGCTTTGGACCGCGTCGTGCAGACCGGCAAGGACGCCTCAAGATGCCGGTGGAGGTCGGCCCCCACGCCCACGAGGCCCGGGTCATCGCCGAGCTGTCCGACCAGAGCAAGATCCGGGTCCTCCCCCTGAGCCTGCCGCCCTCGCCCTGGCTGCTCGCCACGAGCCCTGCCTCGAGCACCGACGGCTCGCCGGTGCACGTGGTGCTGGTCGTCCCCGACACCGAGGAGTCGGCCGGCATCGAGCTGGTCTCCGAGGGTGCGAAGGTCGAGCAGGTCCAGACCGTCGGCAGGCGGCTCCTCTACCGCGTCACGCCCGACCGGGACCGGAGCTCGATCCCGCTGGTGGCGCGGACCCTCGACGGCTCGGCGCGAGCGCAGATGACGCTGGAGGTGGCCCGGCCCGTCGCCGCCGCCCCGGTCGCCGCGCCGCCCACGCCGCCGCCTCCGGGCCGATGGGTCCTCGGGGGTGCCATTGGTGGGTACGTGGGTGGCGGGTCCAACGCCGGCCCCCAGGGGGCGTTCGTCGTCGGCTACGGCCTGCCGAAGCTCCCCCTGGTGCTCGAGCTGGAGGTCGGGATCCGGCACCAGTCGATGAGCACGCAGGTGGGTACCCTGGGCGTGCAGACCTCGTCGCTGACGGTCTTCCCCATCGAGCTCGCGGTGCGCTGGGAGGCGCTGTCGGCCGGGACCTTCCGCCTCGGGCTGCGCGCCGGCGCGGGCCTGCTGGCGGGCATCCATCACCTCTCCAGCACCTTCGACTCCGAGCTGAGCGAGGGCGCCCTGGGGTGGGAGGTCTTCGGCGCGCTGCAGGCCGGACTCCAGGTCGGCCCGGTGGAGCCGTACTTCGAGGTCCGGCCCACCCTGTCCAAGGTGAGCACCGACCACCTCGAGGCTCGGCCCGGCGGTGGCGTGTTCTCGGTCGGCGTGCGGGGGGAGTTCCGGTGAGCCGCCTCCACCCGCTCACGCTGCTCCTCTTCGCCGGCTGCAGCGGGGCCACACTGCCCTCGCCCACCATCGTGTCGGTGAACCCCGCCGAGCGCCCGGCCTCGAGCAGCGGGGCGGTGACGGTGACCGTCGACGCGATCCTCCCGACCCTCGCCGACTTCGGCGCGAGCACGGCGACCGTGGACGACCGCCTCACCATGACCATCGGGCCCCGTCCCTTCGGTCCCAGCCGGTGGGCCGACGCCGGCGTGATCTCCGACTTTGTTCCCTCCGTCCTGCCCGAGGGGACCTACGACGTGACGGTGGAGCTGGGGGACGGGCGTCTCGCGACGGCGAGCGGCGCCTTCCACGTCACGACCGGCGTGTGGCCGGTCGGCTTCACCATCGGGATGATCGGCGATCAGACCTCGGGCGTCCCGTTCGGCGTCACCCTCCGCGCACAGGGCGGGGCGGACGGCGGATACACCGGCACGGTCAACCTCTCGGTGCAGGGCGCCACGGTCTCGCCGAGCGTCAGCGGTCCCTTCTCGGCCGGCTTCCGGGTGGAGACCGTGACCGTCACGGTGGACCACCCTGGCACGTATCACCTCGACGTCTCGGCCCTCGGAGGGCTGCCCGGCCGCTCCCTCGACTTCCACGTCGCTCAGTGACCGCGGCGAAGCAGCACGAGCGCGCGCGCCATGTCAGCGGCCAGCGGCGCGGTGACGTCGACCGCCGGCAGTCCGGAGCCCGCGGGCAGAACGAGCCGTGAGGCGTGCAGAGGCGTCCGGGAGAGCACCGGCGCGTCGGAGTCGCCGCCCAGCCGCCGTTCGCTGACCGGCTCGGGTCGCCCGTACTGGGGATCGACCAGCAGCGGAGCCCCCGCGTGGCGCAGGTGAACGCGGATCTGGTGGGTGCGCCCGGTGAGCGGGCGCGCCTCGACCAGCCCCACGTCGCCGAAGGTCTCGACCGGCGAGAGCTCGGTCACCGCCGGCTTTCCCTCCTCGGCGGGCCCCGCCACCCGCATCCGTGAGCGGCGTGCGGGCACCAGCGCCGCCTCGACCCGGGCGGGTCCGGGCAGGGCCGGAGAGACGAGCGCCAGGTACCGCTTCTCCGGGACGCCATGCTCGAAGGCCAGGCTCGCCGCGCGGTGGGTGGCCGTATCGAGGGCGAGGAGCAGCACGCCCGAGGTGTCACGGTCCAGCCGGTGCACCACCCACACCCGCCGGCCCAGCTGCGCCTCGAGGCGCTCCCGCAGCGGAGGCCCTGCCTCCTCGCTCCGTCCGGGGACCACCGGCATGCCGGGGGGCTTGTCCACCGCCACCAGGCCGGCCCCGGTCCAGAGGACGGGGATCACAGCACGTCGTCGGCGGAGAGGACCTCCACCGGGCCCAACCGCTCGAGCTGCCGGCGGAGCCGCTCCGCCGGCCCCACGACGACCGTCAGCGGCGGGTCGGCGAAGCAGTACCGGGCGGCAGCCTCGCGCGCCTCCGCGCGAGTCACGGCGCGCACCCGATCCCGGTAGCGGTCCAGCCAGTCGTCCCCGAGGCCGTACAGCGCCATGTCCGCCAGCACCGCGGCCAGCGACTCGTTCGTCTCGGTCCGCAGGGGGAAGAGTCCGGCGAGGTAGCGCTGGGCCTTCTCCACCTCGGCCTGGGTGGGACCGCGGTCGCGCATGCGGTCGACCTCCTTCCGCATGACCGAGAGGAGCTTTCCGGTGGTCTCGACCTTGGTGAAGCTCGAGACGGAGAAGAGGCCCCCCGCCCGGAGCGCGTCGAACGAGGAGCCCACGCCGTAGGAGAGGCCGCGCTTGACCCGGACCTCGCGCACGAGCCGGGAGGTGAAGCCCGCGCCGAGGGTGACGTTCACCAGCTGCGCGGCGAACTGCACCGGCGCACCACGACGGTACGCCGGGCCGGCGAGGCGGACCTGGCTCTGCGTCTGCTCGGGGCGGTCCACCACCACCACGGTGCCGGCGCGGGCCACTCCCTCCGGCGCAGGGACCTGGACACCGGTCGTCGGCCCGCCGGCCCATGGACCGAAGGCCTCCTCGATCTGGCGAGCGACCTCGTCGGGGTCGACCGCGCCAACGACGAAGAGCTGCGCCGGGCGTGGCCCGAAGTGGGCGGCGTGGAAGGCGACGAGGTCCTGCCGGCCGACGCCGCCTACCGATGCGCGCGTGCCCGTGACGTCGTGGCCGTAGGGATGTCCCGCCCACGCAGTGCGGATGAGGGCCCGGTCCGCGAGCAGTGACGGATCGTCCACGTCGTTCGCGAACTGCCCGAGGCTCCGCTCGCGCTCGGTGCGCACCTCGTCCTCGGGGAAGCTGGGGACCCGGACCAGCTCGGAGAGCACTTGCAGCATCGCAGGCAGGTGCTCGGCAGGGGTCGTCAGGGCGAGCGCCACCTGGTCCTCGCCGGCGAAGAGCCCGAGCGAGGCACCCACGAACTCGATCGCCTCGTCGAGCGCGTGCGCGTCCCGCTCGGCGGTGCCCCGCCGGAGGAGCCGCATGGTGAAATCAGCGAGGCCCTCCTTCCCCGGAGGATCCCCGGCAGCCCCGGAGGAGAGCACCAGCCGGACCGCCACCAGGGGGATGCGACCCCGCTGCGCGACGGTGACCGGGAGGCCGCCTGGCGTCTGCAGCCGGTGCAGGCGGAGCCCGCGCCCCACCTCGACCATGCGGAGGTTGCGGTGCTTGACGGCCGTCACGCCCGGGCGTCCTCGGGGACGAGCGTCACCACCGAGCGCTGGGTGGGGTCGAGCCATCGTTTGGCGGCAGCCTGGACCTTCGCTGCGTCGATGCGGCCATACGCCTCGGGCAGACCGAACCCGTGCTGCCAGCTGCCGAGGAACAGCTCGTAGGTCCCCAGGGCGTGGGCGCGGCCGGAGTTGGAGGTGAACTCGCGGAGCAGGTGGGCGCGGAGGTTGTTCCTCGCCTTCTCCACCTCGCGGGCCTCCACGCCGTCGTCGGCGATGCGTCGGACCTCCGCGGAGAGCGCTTCCTCGGCGGCCCGCACGTCGGCGTCGGGTTGCAGCTCGAGGTGGAAGAGGAACAGGCCGGGGTCGCGGCGCCAGCCCCAGTCCACGCCCACGTTGACCGCGAGCTTCTTCTCGTAGACCAGCGACCGCTGCAGCCGGCTCCCCTCGCCCACGCCGAGAATGAACTGCAGCACGTCCAGGGTGAGGGTGTCGGGGTCGACGACCTGAGGTCCGCGGTAGGCGACGACCAGTGACGGGGCGCGCGAGGGGTGGCGGAGCTCGGCCCGGCGCTCGCCGCGCTGGGGAGGCTCGGAGTTTACGACCTCCGGCACCGGCGGGCCCTTGGGAATGTCGCCGTAGGCCTTCCGGATCGCCGGGAGCAACCGCCCTGGCTCGAAGTCCCCTGCCACCCAGAGCGTCGCGTTGTTCGGCGCGTAGAAGGTGCGGAAGTACGCCTCGCAGTCCTTCCGGCCGATCGCCTCGATGTCGCCCATCCAGCCGATGACTGGCCAGCGGTAGGGGTGCGCCTCGTAGACCAGCGCGTGAAGCGCCTCGTCCATGAGCCCGGCCGGCTCGTTGTCCACCCGGAGGCGGCGCTCCTCCTTCACCACCTCCCGCTCGCTCTTGAGGGAGCGGTCGTCGATGGTGAGCGAGCGCATCCGGTCCGACTCGAGGTCGAGCACCGTGTCCAGGGCCTCGGCCGCGAAGTCCTCGTAGTACACGGTGACGTCGTGGGTGGTGTAGGCGTTGGAACGGCCGCCGTTCGATTCCAGCACCTCATCGAACTCCTTCGGCCCGTACTTCTTCGCCCCGTTGAACATCATGTGCTCGAAGAGGTGGCTGATGCCGGTGATGCCGGGGCGCTCGTTGCGCGAGCCCACCTGGAAGAAGGTGTAGAGGCTCACGACCGGGGCGTCGTGATCGGGCACCATCCGGACCCGGAGGCCGTTGGGGAGGCGCGCCTCGAGTACGGGGAAGAGCTCAGCCGGGGTCTTTTTGCGTGGGCTCACGGGGAGGGCCCTGCATACCGCCGCCCCGGCGCCTTCGCACCGACTTCGCGCGCGATCCGCGCACGGCGGCGAACACGAAGCCACACCAGACGCACTCCGCCCCACGTGGGCCCGGGGGAAGCTCCAGCAGACACCCCGGGCAACGTTTCGTCACGGTGACCGGATCCGTCGCCTGGCCGCCGCGGGACGCCCTCCTCCGCGCAGGCCTCTGCCCCAGCTGCCGCTCGAGCGTGCGCAGCCGGTCTTCCAGCTCGGCGATGCGGTCGAGCAGCGCGCTGTCCTCGATTCGACGGGCACGGGCGCGCGCGTTCACCACTCGCGCTACGCTGCCAGCGGGGAGGTCCTCCCGCAAGAAACCGGACTTCCCCGGGGAACACCCCCCACCACCGATGCTCCGCCGCGACGACCCTTCCCCCCTCCCCGAGCAGCCCCTCCACGGGGGTCTGCACACCCGCCCCTCGCTGCCCGAGGCGGTCCGCGCCCAGGAGGAGGCGCTCCGGATGCTGTCCGATGGCGAGCTCGCCCGGCTGCTCGACGGGGCGGCACGGATGCCGGTGGAGCGCGCCCGCCAGGTCTTCGTCAACCGCAATCTCCGGCTGGGGAACGTGGAGATGGTCGGGTTCGACATGGACTACACCCTGGCCATCTACCACCTGCGGCGGATCGAGCAGCTCTCGTTCGACCTGACGCTGTCGCGGCTGGTGACCCAGTTCGGTTACCCGGCCGAGGTGGGCCTCCTCCAGTACGACCACGGCTTCGTGATGCGGGGCCTGGTGGTGGACAAGGCGCAGGGCAACCTCATCAAGATGGACCGCTTCGGGAGCGTGGGGCGCGCCTACCACGGGCTGTCTCCGCTGCCGCCCGACACCTGCCACCGGCTGTACCGCAACGAGCGCATCCGGCTGACCACCGAGCGCTACGCCTGGATCGACACGCTGTTCTCGCTGCCCGAGGCGTGGCTCTACGCGGCGATCATCGACCTGCTAGAGCGGCAGGGCCGGACGGTGGAGTATGCCCGGCTCTACGACGACGTCCGCGAGGCGATCGACGCGGTCCACCGGGACGACTCGCTGAAGCGCGAGGTGCGCAAGGACATCGGCCGGTACATCTTCCGCGACCCCGAGCTGGGTCCGGCGCTGCACAAGCTGCGCTCGGGCGGAAAGAAGGTGTTCCTCCTCACCAACTCGCTCTGGGACTACACCGACGTAGTGATGTCGTTCCTGCTGGACGGGGTGGTCGGCGAGTACCCGTCCTGGCGGAACTACTTCGACGTGGTGATCACCGGCGCGATGAAGCCGGCCTTCTTCACCGAGGGGCGGCCGTTCCTCGAGGTCGACTCCACCAATCGCGAGAACCGGGTGCTGGGGGAGGCGAAGGCGCTCGAGCGGTGGAAGGTGTACCAGTCCGGAAACCTCCCGGCGCTGGAGCGGATGACCGGCATCGGTGGCGAGAAGGTCCTCTACGTCGGCGACCACATCTATGGCGACATCCTCCGTAGCCGGAAGGCGTCGCTGTGGCGGACGTGCATGGTGGTGCAGGAGCTGGAGGACGAGATCCGCTACACCGAGGGCCGGGCCGACGAGATCACCCGGCTGGGCGAGGTGGAGCTGCTCCTCGCTCGCCTCGACGACGAGCTGAACGTGCGCAAGGGCCAGCTGAACGCGCTCGACCGACGGATGGACCGGAACGGCGGCGCCGAGCAGGACCGGGCGCTGCTGGAGGAGGAGCGTCGCCGGGCGAAGATGGAGCTGGACCGGCTGCGGCGGGCGCTGCGAACGAGCACGGAGATCGCCGACGTGCTGGAGCGCGACGTGGAGCTCGGGTTCAACCCCTTCTGGGGGCTCCTGTTCAAGGAGGGGAACGAGAACAGCCGTTTCGGCTCGCAGGTGGAGCAGTACGCCTGCCTGTACACGTCGCGAGTGTCGAACTTCCTCTACGTCTCGCCGATGCAGTACCTCCGAGCGCAGCGGGACCGGATGCCGCACGAGCAGGCCGGAGCGCCGACGGGGCGAATGGCGCCACTCGGAGGCGAGGGCCCGCCGAAGGGCGCACAGCGGGGGTAGTTCCGCCTATTTGAGGAACTCCTCGACCTCGCGCTTGAAGCGCTCCGGCTCCTCGATGAACGGGAAGTGGCTGCTCCGCTCGAAGATGACCAGCCGGGACCCGGGGATCGCCTTCTGGATCTTCCAGGCAACGAGCGGAGCGACGTTCATGTCGTAGCGGCCGGTGATCGTCAGGACGGGCATCCGGAACTTCGGGAGCTCGGGGTTGAGGTCGTACCGCCCCATGTCGGCATCGAGAGCCTCGTTCACGGGGCGGCTGAATCCCTTGAGAGAGACCTGTCGAAGGAACGCGTCCCGGTGGTCCGGATCCCAGAAGATCATCGAGAGATATTCGCGGACTCCGCTCTCGATCGCGGCGCGATCCCCGAACTGCGCCGCGAACTCGAACCCGTCCACACGTTCGTTCACGTCGGGGAAGACCTGGCTGAAGAGGAAGATCGTGTCCTTCCACTTCGGCGCGGCCGAGTCGACGAGCACCAGGCGCTTCACTCGCTGCGGGTAGCGCGCCGTGTAGGCCATCGCCTGCGTCCCGCCGGCCGAGTGCCCGAGCAGATCGAGCTCCTCCGCCCCGAGGCTCTTCCGGACCGCCTCGATGTCCGCCAGCTGGTCGGCGAGCGTCAGTGACGCCCCCGGCTTCAGCGTCGACCGGCCGGTTCCGCGCTGGTCGTACATGACCACGCGACGCGTCCTGGCCAGCTCGTCCCAGACCGGAGAGCTCAGCAGATAGGTGTGGTCGAAGCCCGGTCCGCCGTTCACGATGAGCAGCGGCCTCCCGGGAGCCGTTCCCCGGGTGTCGACCCAGAGCTTTCCTGCAGGTCCGTCAATCGAGCGCCCGGGCGGCTCTGCAGCAAGGGCGACGACCGGGGTGAAGATCCAGATCGCTCGCAGGAGCGTTGAACGCGCACTGAACATGAAACCCCCTCGACGCTCGTCAGTGGGACGGCTTCCTCAGGCTAGCCTCGCCGGCGACCCGGGGGTACGGATCTCCCTGGCCCCCGAGCCGGTCATGCCCGGATCAGTCGGTAGATAACCCAGGCGCCGATGCGCCCGACCACTCCGACGAACCAGCCGACGCGCGGTGGCGTGGTGTCCGTGTCCCCTGATGTCACCGCTGCGCTCAGGGCCCCGCGTCAGAAGCAAATCTCCTGAACACCAAAGGGTAGTCGACCGCCGCCGTCTTTCCGTCGACCGGGGCCGGGAAGCGCAAGGTCCGGACGAGCTGGAGGAGGCAGCGCCCCAGCGACACCGAGTGAATCGAGGAGTTCTCGAAGCTGGTCGTTCCCACCGTTCCGTTGCCGGTGATGACGATCCGCAGGGTACAGGTCCCGGCGAGGCCGGAATTTTCGGCCAGTGCTCGCTCGTAGCAGCCCCGGAGTGCGTCCCGCTGCGAGGACATGACCTCCCGGACCTTCTCGGGGTCGATGGCCCCGTGGCGCACCCGGAGCGGAGGAGAGACGCCGGACGTGTCCACCACCGGGCCCGCGGGGCCGGCCTGCTGCTGCGAGGCCACTGCGCCCTGCCCTTGGTCCGCGCCCGGCCCGCCCGCGCGGAGCAGCGAGACGGCGAGCAAGGTCACGAGCCTCATTGGCCTCCCTCCTCGGCCAGCGGACGCGTCGCCAGTGTAGCCGATGGGAGACCGCCGGGCAGTCACGGCCCCACACGACGAAGGACGCCCCCGTCGGCATCGAGGAAGTCCAGGCGCGGAGCGCGGCAGCGAGGAAGATCATCCCGGCGGTACCGCCCTCGCTCCGGTCCGGGTGTGGAACCTCCCGCCCGTGGCGGATCAATCGTTTCCCGCGCGCGCCCCGCCGGAGGCAGCCTGGAGGCGGCCCGGAGCGCCCAGCTCTTCCAGCCGTTCGGCGACGGCGACCGTCGCCCCGACTACCAGCACGCCAGGAAGATCGGGATGGAGGTCCGGAAGCTGACAACGGCCCAGGGCGGCCAGCGTGCCTCGCCAGGTCCGGGACTCCGCGGTGCCAGCCGCGAGCAGGACCGCGGCCGGCGTTTCCGCTCTCCACCCGCGAGAGAGCAGCCGCCCGGCAACGAGACCCCGGTTCTGGAGGCCCATCAGCACCACCACGCTCGCCGTCCCTGGCTCGAGCGAACCGAGCAGAGGAGCGAAGGCGGACTCCGAATGCCCGGAGAGGACCAGGAACGCCGCCGAGAGGCCGCGATGGGTGACCGGAATGCCCGAGAGCGCCGGGGCCGCGACGGCCGTCGAGACGCCAGGGACGACCTCGCACGGGATGCCTGCTGCCGCCAGCGCCAGCGCCTCCTCGGCGCCGCGGCCGAACACGAAGGGGTCGCCGCTCTTGAGGCGAACCACGCGCTCGCCGTGCAGCGCGCGGCGGATCATCAGACGCTCGATGGTGACCTGGGAGATCGAGGGCCGCCCTGCCCGCTTTCCCACGTATGCCCATCGCGCCCGCGGGGCATGCTGCAGAGCAGCGCGGTCGACCAGCGCGTCGTAGAAAACGACGTCCGCCGCCTCGAGCCGTGCCACGGCGCGGAGGGTCAGGAGCTCGGGATCTCCAGGGCCGGCACCGACCAGGGAGACGAGTCCCGGACCGCTCACGCCGTCTCTCCATGACGTTCCTCGAGGGCGCGCAGCAGCAGTGGGCGCCGCTGCTCGATCGGCACTCCCTCGGCTCGCCACCGCTCGCGCAGGCGCTGGGCGAAGGTGACCCAGTCACCCAGGCCGTCCGGGAGCAGCCGTTCGAGCGCCTCGCGCAGGAGGCCGGCCAGGGCCGGGGCGCGGCCGCCGGTGGAGATTGCCACCACCGCCTCTCCCCGGCGCACCACCCCGCCCAGGTAGGCGGTCGCGGCGTCGGTGTCGTCGACCGCGTTGACGAAGATCCGGCGGGCCTGGGCGGCCGCGGCGACCTTCTGGTTCACCTCCGGAGGGGCGGCGGAGACCACGAACCAGCACCCGTCGAGATCCTCCGGCTCGAACGGTCGCTTCAGCAGGCGAACGAGGGGGCGGTGAAGCTCCGCGGCAATCTCGGGCGCCACCACCGTCACCACCGCCTCGACGTCGAGCAGCCCGCGAAGCTTGCTCGCTGCCACCCTGCCTCCGCCGACGAGGAGCACCGGGCGACCCCGGAGCTTGAGGAACACCGGGTAGAGGCTCCCGTCCAGCGCCGCTCTCATCGGACCGCCACGACGGGCGTCGGCTCCTCGACCGGTCGGACGGCGAGGACCGGTCGCTGCGCCTGCGCCGCGAACCAGTAGGGAAGGCCGATGAGGAGCGCTCCGCCGACGACGTTGCCGGCGGTGACGACGGTGAGATTCCGGGCGAATCCCGTCCAGGTCACTAGGGCCGGGTCGTGCGGCAGGAACAGCCCAATGCCGAGCAGGGTCATGTTCGCGACGCTGTGCTCGAACCCGGAGCCGATGAAGGCGAACAGGCACCAGAAGATGAGTACCAGCCGCGCGCTCTCGCTCTTGGTGCGGAGGCCCATCCAGATCGCGAGACAAACGAGCATGTTGCAGAGCACCGCGCGGAAGAAGAGCTCGCTCGTCGGTGCCGCCATCTTCGCGGCGGCGACTCCGAGCAGGAAGTCCTTGGCCGGTGCCTTGCTCATCACCCCGGAGGCTGCCGTGGCCATCGCCAGCAACAGGGATCCCAGGAGGTTTCCGACGAAGCTCGCGATCCAGATCCGGAGCAGGGCCGCGCGGGTGACCGTCTTCGACAGCAGCCCGATGGTCATGATCATGTTGTTGCCGGTGAACAGCTCCGACCCGGCGAAGATGACCAGCGTGAGGGCGACCCCGAACGAGGCGCCCATGACCGCCTTGACCGCGCCCGATCCGGCGGCCTGGAGCGGGGCTCCGATGCAGAAGATCAGGACGATCCCCAAACCGACGTAGGCGCCCGCCATCGCCGACAGCAGCAGGTACTGCAGCGGAGCGTTCCGGAGCAGCCCGGCCTTGGCTCGAGCGGCTCCGGCCGCG
Organism: uncultured Myxococcaceae bacterium; assembly: GCA_964507515.1. Lineage (GTDB taxonomy): Bacteria > Myxococcota > Myxococcia > Myxococcales > Myxococcaceae > RPRB01. The sequence goes on along the minus strand of CAZDSB010000235.1, from coordinate 2,881 downwards.
GTGGCGACTGTCTCATGATCCATCGTGTCCTCCCTGCGCGCGGGGTTCGCGACGCACGAGGACCCGCCCGCGCTCGACGCGGACCTCGTGGGTGGGAACGCGGACCTCCGGCCTGTCGAGGCACTGCCCGGTGCGCAGGTCGAAGGTCTGCTTGAAGATGGGTGAGGCGATCTTCGGGACGCCGGCCTTGTCGCCGACGATCCCTCGCGAGAGCACGTAGGCCTTGCTGAAGGGGTCGAGGTTGCCGATGGCGTAGACGGCATCACCGGTCCGGACCACCGCCACCTGCCGGCCGGCGATCAGCGCGCAGACGCCGGTCCAGGGTACGATGTCGTCGAGGGCGCAGACGTCCTCCCACTGCTCTGGCTCGAGCTCGACCGCGACGGCGGTCATTCGGCCTCCTGAGCTGCGAGCTGCTGCTTCTCTTCCCAGGTTGCGGGCCGGTGCTGCGCCCGCTGCGGCACGCGCACCAGGCTCGGGTCGGGCTCGGAGGAGTTCACGAAGGTGCGGAAGCGCGCGAGCTTGACCGGATCCTCGAGGGTGGCCCGCCACTCACAGCGGTAGCTGTCGACGATGCGCGCCATGTCGGCCTCGAGCTCCGCGCAGATCCCGAGCGAGTCCTCGATGAGCACCTGGCGCAGGTACTCGATCCCCCCTTCCAGGTTGTTGAGCCACGCCGCCGTGCGCTGCAAGCGATCGGCCGTGCGCACGTAGAACATGAGGAACCGGTCGAGGTACCGGATGAGGGTGTCCTCGGAGAGATCGATGGCGAAGAGCTGGGCATGCTGCGGCTTCATGCCCCCGTTGCCGCAGAGGTAGAGGTTGTAGCCCTTCTCGGTGGCGATGACCCCGAAGTCCTTGCCCTGCGCCTCGGCGCACTCCCGGGCACAGCCGGAGACGGCGGACTTCAGCTTGTGAGGAGCGCGAAGGCCCTTGTACCGGTTCTCCAGGCGGATCGCGAAGCTGACCGAATCCTGGACGCCGAAGCGGCACCAGGTGCTCCCGACGCACGACTTCACCGTGCGCAGCGCCTTTCCATACGCGTGGCCGGACTCGAAGCCGGAGGCAACGAGATCCCGCCAGATGTGCGGAAGCTGCTCGAGGCGCGCGCCGAACAGGTCCACCCGCTGGGCGCCGGTGATCTTCGAGTAGAGGACGTACTTCCGGGCGATCCGCCCGAGCGCGATGAGCTGGTCCGGGGTGATCTCTCCGCCCGGCACGCGGGGGACCACCGAGTAGCTCCCGTCGCGCTGAATGTTGGCGAGGAAGCGATCGTTGGTGTCCTGAAGCCCGAGATGCCTGTCCTCGAGCACGTGCTCGTTCCAGCTCGACGAGAGCATCGACGCAACCGCGGGCTTGCAGATCTCGCAGCCGGTGCCCCGTCCGTGCTGCGCGATGAGCGCGTCGAAGCTGCGGATCTCGTGAATCCGGAGCAGGTGGAGGAGCTCCTGGCGAGAATGAGGGAAGTGCTCGCACAGGTGGTTGGAGACCTTCTTGCCAGCCCGCTTCATCTCGCGGGCCAGGAGCTCCCCGAGCAGCGGGACGCACGAGCCGCAGCCAGTCCCGGCGGTGGTCGCCGCCTTCACCGCACCGATCGACCCGAGGTCCTGGCCACGGATGGCCTTGCAGATGCTGGCCTTCGCGACGTTCTGGCAAGTGCAGATGGTCGCCGAGTCCGGAAGCGAATCCACGCCGGGCTGCACCGCGGCTCCATCGATGCGCGGCAAGATGAGCTGCTCGGGTTGCGGAGGAAGGGCGGCCTTGCTCTGGCTGAGCGCAAGGAGCTGGCCGTAGCCCGACGCGTCGCCGACCAGCACCCCTCCGAGGAGGCGCTCACGGTCCGAGCTCAGGACGAGCTTCTTGTAGATGCCGGAGACCGCGTCGGTGAACGCCACGACCCGGGCGCCGGGCTGGGTGCCATGGGCGTCGCCGATGCTCGCGACCTCGACGCCCATGAGCTTGAGCTTCGTGCTCATGTCGAACACGCCCAGGCGGTCGCTCCCACCGCCGAGCGTCGAGACGGCGGTCCGGGCCATCTGGTACCCCGGGCCGACGAGCCCGTAGGTCCGGCCGCGGTAGTTGGCGCATTCGCCGATCGCGAGGATGTCGGGGTCGGAGGTGCGGCAGTGCTCGTCGATGATGATCCCGCCGCGTTCGCCGACGGGGAGGCCCGCGTTCCGGGCCAGCTCGTCCCGGGCGCTGATGCCGGCGGAGAAGACGACGATCTCGGTGGACAGGGCGCCGCCATCGGCGAAGCGGATCTCCGTGACGCGGCCACCGCGGGAGACGATTCGCGAGGTGTTCTTGCCGGTATGGACCGAGACCCCGAGCGCCTCGATCTTCGAGCGGAGGATCTCAGCGCCGCCGTCGTCGATCTGCATCGCCATGAGCCGGGACGCGAACTCGACGACGTGGGTCTCAAGACCCATGCGAGCGAGCGCGTGCGCCGCCTCGAGCCCGAGCAGACCCCCGCCGATGACTACTCCCGTCTGGACCTGACCGGCCCAGAGCCGGATCCTCTTGAGGTCCTCGATGGTCCGATAGACGAAGCATCCCCACGCATCACGCCCTGGAATCGCAGGGACGAAGGGAGCCGATCCGGTCGCGAGGACCAGCAGGTCGTACGGGATTCGCCTGCCCTCGGCGGAGGACACCCGCTTTTGCTGGCGGTCGATGGCGATGGCGCGGTCGCCCAGGTGCACCGTGACGCCGGCGGCCTCGTACCGATGTGGCGTGACGAGGGAGAGATCGGCAGCGGTCTTTCCCGCGAAGAAGCTGGTGAGGTTGACCCGGTCGTAGGCCAACCGCGGCTCCTCGCAGATCAGGGTGGCGTCGATGTTGACGATCCGCCCGGGGACCATGCCCACCACGGTTCGCAGCA
>CAZDSB010000234.1:0-2616 GCA_964507515.1 uncultured Myxococcaceae bacterium | reverse complement strand
GCCGGCCCGGCGGTGGTTCCCATCGACCGCTGCTCGAACAGGATCGAGACCGTCCGCCCGAAGTGGAAGGGCAGCCCCCAGTCGAAGGTCTGCGCCGTCAGTCCCGAGCCGGGCAGCGGACCGCCGAGATCCGGAAACGCGGCATCGGACGCGCCCTCGCGGAAGAGGGCATCGGCGTTCGCGATGGTGAAGCTGACCGCCGCCCGAGCTCCGTTCGCTCCGGAGAGCGTCGCGTTTCCGGCCACCGCGGTCGGCGGGCAGTAGAACCCGTCGCCCGGGTCTCCCTGGGCGCAGGGGAGAAGCGTGGAGTCGGGGAAGTAGTAGGCGCTCGACCCGGAGTCGATGACGCTGCGTGAGAAGCTGAGACCGTCGCGGGTCGTGGTCAGCGTGCCGTCCCCCGGGTCCACGGTGAGCAGCGTCGCCGGACCCAGCGGGTTCGAGTCGTTCGTGCCGAGCCCGAAGACGAGCGTCCCGCTCACCGTCGGCGCGCCAGGCGCCTGGGGAGCGGGCAGCTGCAGCTGGAGACCGTCGTTGTCGGAGGGGAGCATCGCCAGCGGATTCGAGACCTGGTCAGCGAGGGACACGGTGGCGGGCGTGCAGCCCGGGCTCGTCCCGCCGGTCGTGGAGCACACGTAGTACGGGGCTGCCCCGCTGCTCGGCACCGTCGTGGTGCAGTACTGACCGCAATCCTGGAGGAAGACCCCGACGCCGAGGATGCCGTTCGACCCGAGCGCCGCCACCGTTCCCTCGTCCGGGCCGCTGCCTCCGGAGCACGCGTCGGGCGCGGTTCCGGCGGCGGGATCGCCGATCATCTCGATGCTCAGCCCCGGGATGCGGCGGCCGGCGATCACCACGTCGGCGCGAACGACCGAGCCCCAGGTGAACCCGTCGGCGAAGACCGCGCACTGGAAGAGGGGGGCCCTGCTTGCTGGATCGATCACCGGCTGCGGTTCGGCCACGCCGGACATCGCCTCGTACGCCAGGCGAAGACCGGTCGATCCCGTGTCCACCTGCACGTGATCCACGTCCTGGCACTGGGTGGTGCTACCGGGGCTGCAGACGGTGATGGTGGCGTAGAGGACGTTGGCCGCGGCCTGCCCGGAGGCCGTCAGTCCCTCGGGCCCACGGTCCACGGTGATGGTGAGCGGCGTCGGGGTCTGCGCGCTCTGCCCACCGCTGCCGCCTCCGCCGGAGCACGCGGCCAGCAGCACCACGAGCGGCCAGCCGACGATCGACGAGGAAGGTGGCCTCACGTTCGTCCTCAGCGGAGCGTGTCCACCGCGACTCCGGCGGGCACCAGGGACGGAAGATGGGCACCGCCCGCGAAGCCGCGCGGCAGCTTCACCACCGACAAGACCAGATCTGGCCCGTTCACCGAGAGCACGTGATGGCTCGGATGTGGCGCGCGGGCGGCCGCGAGGTAGCGCGCGTAGTACGGCCCGAGGAGGATACGGAGGTCGGGTTGCACCTTCCCAGACCAGGTGACGGCGAACACCCGTCCAGCCGGCTCGACGTAGGCCCGGACGGTGGTCCCGTCGGGAGAGATCATCTCGTGGACGTCGTAGCCCTCGCGGGAGGTGATGGTCACCCGCGTCGTCTGGAGCGCGGCGGCGTCCCGGAGGAGCTCCTCCCGCGATGCCCCGAGGGCCGCGCGGGCCACCGGCGCGTGCAGGAACCAGAGAGCCACCCCGAGCGCACCACCGCATGCCAGCAGGCGCGGAATCCGCGCCACGCCGTTGCGCCGCCAGCTCGCCGCCATTCGCATCGTCGACACTCCGGGGAGCAACACCGCTCCTCGCTCGAGGTCAACGGATGGTGTGGCGTCGATCTTCCCCCGGAAAGTGGCGAGGCCCCGGAGCGTTGACTCCGCTCCGGGACCTCGGTCTCCGCGGCGGGACCCGACTCAGGGCTTGAAGCCGCCCAGGCTCGGGAAGTCCGCCAAGAAGAAGCACATCCCCTCGCCGTTATACGTCCCGCCCTGGTAGTTCTCGATGAAGCTCTGGGCCACGGCCTTGGCCCAGGGATCGAGGTTGCAGCCCTGGTTGTACAGATAGTTGATGCCCGAGTTGGTCGGCTGCGACGTCGGGTCGCAATCGGCGTTGGTCGCGCATGGGGTCGAGGGGTTGATGCCCTGCGCCGTGTACGCGCACGTCCCGCCGCCGGGCGGGGAGTAGGTGACGTCCCCCTTCCACTCCGTCCCGATGTAGAGCGCGGTGCTGAGGAACGAGAGGTTGGCCACGCTGTAGCTGCTTCCGGTCACCGGTCCGTCGAACTTGTTCACCGTCGGAAGCGTGCAGAGGTTGTTCGCGTCGGGATCGTGGCTGCTGAAGGTGCCGCGGCCGTACACGGACGAGGTCGGGTCCGGCGGGAAGGGGATGGTCCCGTTGACGAAGGTCGCGAAGTCGGCCATCCCGATCAGCCCGTTGGCGTAATTGTCGAAGAACCACTGATCGCCCATCACAGCGGGGCAGTCGGCGGTCGCCGTCCCGGTGTTCGTCATCTTGATCGTGTACGGGCCGTTGCCGGAGGGCTGGATCTGACACGGTGCCGGAGCCTGGGTCGCGCAGCCGGCGAGCACCATGGTGACGGCGAGGGACGTCAGGACGAAAAGGCGAG
>CAZDSB010000233.1:0-13972 GCA_964507515.1 uncultured Myxococcaceae bacterium | reverse complement strand
CGCCCCGAGCTCACCCTCCGTGTCGACATTCCCGAGTCCTCGAGCAACGCGGCCACCAGCCGGGCCAGGTCGGGATTGTCGTCGACGACGAGGACGGTCGGTCGCTCCTGCTCGGCGCTCATTGCAATGCCAGCACGACGGTGACCGTCGTGCCCCTCCCGGGATCGCTCTCGATGGTCATCTCTCCCCCGTGCGCGTGCGCTACCCGGCGGACGAAGTCCAGGCCCAGACCCGTCCCTCCGGCCTTGCTGGTGTAGAAGCCCTGCCGGACCTTCGCCTTGGTCCGGGCGTCCATCCCTTCGCCGGTGTCCTTCACCGCGGCGAAGAGGTGACCTGCATCGCGCCAGCCGGTGCTGACGGTGATCGTCCCGCCCTCGGGCATGGCCTCCGAGGCGTTGCGACAGAGGTTCTCCAGCGCCTGGCGGATGAGCTCGGGGTCGGACTGCACGGCGGGGAGGGGGTCGGTGAGCTCGGTGCGGAAGGCGACTCGCTCCAGATCGGCCGTCGAGGTCTGCCCGGCCACGACCTCGGAGACCAGCGCGTTGAGCTCGATCGGCTCCCGGCGAGTCTCGGTGCGACCGAGCCGGCGGTACTCGTTGACGACCGCGTCCAGCCGGCGAACCTGCGCCTCCAGCCCGTCGAGGAGCGTGGTCTGATCGGCGACCGACCTTCCGCTCCGCATCTGCCGCCGGAGGTACTGGATGCTGGCGCTCATCACGGTGATGGGGTCTTTCAGGTTGTGTGCCAGCTGGGTCGAGTACTTGCCGAGAAACGCCAGCTGCTCCATCCGCTGCCGGACCTCGAGCTCACGGGAGTAGCGGACGAGGCCCAGGAGCACGACCACCAGGATGAGGAGCGTCCCAAGCCAGATCAGCGGCGCCGGCGTGACCCACGTCCGGGCTGCCCACATCCAGACCGCCACCGCACCGACGGCGGCGAGGACCGCCGCCGGATAGAAGCGGCCCGGCCGGTCGAGATCGCCGAAGTCGAACCGCGGCCGCAGCGCCAGGACGGTGAAGATCAAGGTGAAGGCCACGTAGCCGGCGAGCCCCATCCCGGGCCCGGACGAGTACTCGGTGAACCCCGCGGCAGCGAGGAGCAGGATGCCGACCAGCACCTGGACCGACTGCGTCCGCCGCTCACCTCGCAAGGTCACGATCTGCCGGAGCAGGAGCCCCACCCCGAGCGGCGAGAGCAGGCTCAGGTGAAGCAGATTGCCGTAGTGGTAGACCGAGCCGGGGACGGTCGAGAGCACTCCGCCCGCCCAGGCGTCCGCCCAGCTGCCGATCGGTTCGGGCGGCCGTAACGGTGGCAGCAGGCAGGGCAGTCCGAGCCCGAGCGCCCAGATCCAGCTGGCTCGTAGCACCCAACGCAGCTTCTTCTCCTGCCCGACGAAGACCAGGACGAACCAGAAGGCCAGCGGGAGCGTGATGGGCGCCGATGCATGGTCGAGCAGGTGCCAGGGGTGAAGGGGCGGTTCTCCGATGGCGTGCCACCTGTCGTCGGCAAAGTTCCAGGCGGTGATGTTGAGCACCAGCAGTGCCAGCGATGGAGCCAGCGGGCTCTTGCGGCCACGCCAGATCACGAGCACGACCAGTGCCAGGCCGAGAACGCAGGCCATCGTCGCCATCGTTGGCATCAACAGACCTCGGGGGAGAGGAGGTTAGCGCGTCGAGAGAGCACGTCGCGTGCCGCAGCGTTTTCCTCGAAATGCGCGGTTGACCATGTAGCGGCGCTTGCACAGCTGTGCGGAGGGCTGCACAGATGGTCCCCGCTCGGGTGGGCTCGCCCGCGGGCTCTTCGGCGCGGGGGCACACCCGATGCAGCGAGGGGGTGTCCGTGCGCCACCCGCCGACGGCGTTCGGGCTGCTGCTGTCCTCGGTCGTCCTGGCGACCTCCGCCGCGGGAGAGCCACGGCCCGATGAGCCGCCACCCGACCGGGGCGTCAAGGTCAGCGGTCTCCCGATCGTGAGCTACGGCACCGACGAGCTCTGGGGCTTCGGGGCTCACGTCAAGGTCACCGACTTCGGCGACGGAACGCAGCCCCCGTTCCTCTACAGCGTCGAGGCCAACATCTACGCGACCACGGGCGGCGTCCAGTCACACTGGCTCGGCCTGGACATCCCGCATCTAGGCGGCTCTCCGTATCGGGTGAGCCTCCAGCTGGGCTACGACCGCGCCAAGTTCCAGCCGTACTACGGGCGAGGGAATGGCAGCGTCGACAATTCCCTGTTCACCGAGTGCGATCGCGACTCGCTTCCTTCGCCTCCCGATACCTGCCCGGCCAACCCGGAGTTTCGAGGCGTTCGCTACTACCAGTACGATCTGATCGCCTTCCCCAAGGTGGATCTCACGGTGCTCCGCGCGATCTCGGGTCCGTGGAGCTTGATCGCCGGCTACCGATTCAGGCTGGTGGGGTTCAAGCCGAATTACTCGGCGGAGGACCTGGGACAGACCACGGGCTCGCAGCTCAGCGCGGATGCCGAGGCGGGAAAGCTGGTCGGCTGGGACGGGCGCCTCCAGGGCTTCGATCAGCGCATCACCCAGCGGTACGCCGAGGTGTCCGCCGGGCTCCGCTTCGACACCCGGGACAACGAGTTCGCCCCCACCCGAGGGATGCTCCACGAGGTCTCGGTCCGCGGAGCCGCCCACGCGCTGGGCGGCGAGTCCAATGCATGGGGTGCGAATGCCACGCTGCGCTTCTATCAGCGGCCCGTCCCCTCGTACTGGCGGCTCGTGTTCGCCCTTCGCGTGCTGGCCGACGTCGCCAGCGATGGGAGCCCGTTCTACATCTCCGGTCCGGACGGTCTCGGGGGCCGGGACTCGATCCGCGCGCTGCCCTTGGACCGCTTCCAGGGAAACGTGAAGCTCGTGGGCAACGCCGAGCTGCGCTGGCGGGCGATCAGCATCGGAGAGCTCGAGCTGGGCGCCGTGGTGGGTGTGGATGCTGGTCGGGTCTGGGCCCGTCTGGGGCAGAGCGACGTGGGCCCTTTCCAGGTGGGCGCGGCGGCCGGCCTGCGGGTGGCCTGGAGCCATCACTTCGTGGTCCGGGCCGACGTCGGCATCGCGCCGACGAGCACCTTCTTCCTCGACTTCGGCGAGGTCTTCTGACCCGCGCTACAGGACGATCCCGAACCGGATGCCGCCTCCGACTCTTCCCCGGATGTTGCCTCCGTAGTCCGAGAGGTCACCTCCGATCGAACCCAGCGAGAACTGGATCCAGGGGCCCAGCCTGAAGACCTGCCCGACGGGGACATCCAGTCCCAGCTGGACCTCTCCGAACCATCCTTGCGAGGTGCTCGTGTTGGTCTCGTAGTTGCCCGAACCGGTCAAGTCGCCCGAGGCGAACAGGTGCAGCAGCTCCAGGCCGCCAGCGACACCGATCCATGGGTGGACCTTCCTCATGGCGCCGAAGTGGTACTGAAGCTCGAGCCCGAACCGGCCCGTGGAGGCCGAGCAGTACCCCGGGGAGGCCGCACAGCAGCATTGCATGTCACTGGCCGGCACGTACTCGCCCAGCAGACCGAAGAAGGTCCGTTCCTCGATCCGGAGTCCTACCTCTGCCCGCAGCGGTAGCGATGCACCCAGCGCTGCGGGGTCCTGCCTGGAGAAGGTGATCGGCACGGTGAGCCCTGCCCCGAGGTTCATCTCGAAGCGAGCACTTGGGGCGCTCGGAGGCGAGGGTGGATCGGACTGAGCGAGGGCGACGGGCGCCAGCAGCAGACCCACCCACAATGCAAGGTGACAGACCCGTCGGACGCCCCCGTCGTTCTCGATCTTGATGGTGCCGGGTCCCACGAATGCTGGCCTCTCAGCCGGGAAGCGTGGCCCGGAGATGGTCGATCAACCGCACCCCGCACAGTCGTTCGATTCGCCGGGCGAAGGTCCGGATCGCCTGGGTGTCTCCTGCTTCGGCGACCGGGACCTCCCCGACCGCCTCCTCGCCGAAGTGCCGGAAGCCGCTCGCCGCCGCGAGGACCACCGGGATCAGCGCCGGATCCTTGCGCACCCGCGCAGCCACGAGGTCGAACGCTCCCTGCGCATGGCGCACCTCGTCCGCGGCCATCGTCCGGAGCAACGCGCGCAGAACGGGCTCGCGGACCCGGGCCGCCAGCCTCCGGAAGTAATGGCTCGCCAGGTGCTCGGAGAGCATGAACCTCACCAGTCGGGGAACGACGTCCTCGGGCGAGATCGGCTCGCATGCCGCGCCACGGCGGATCTCCACCAGCTCCTGATCGGTGATGACCGGGATCTGGCCCACCACGTCGAGGTACCGGCGCAGCGCGTGGAAGTGCTTGAAGCCCTCGTACATCTCCAGCGCCACCACGGTGGTTGCATCGACGTCGTCCACGATGACCGGGAGCAGCCGACCGAGGTGCACCGGGTGGAAGGACTCGACGAGCGCCGAGGCACGGAGCTGCGCCAGCACCTCGGGCTGCGAGCGCGCGAGCGCGAGGTCGATCCCATCCCAGTCGACGTCGTACTCGACCGACCATGCGCCTGCGTCCGAGGCCGCGGAGTGCCGCACGTAGAGGCGTTGCCGGTCGAGCGGCCGGCGCGCCTGGCGCCGGGGGTGGTGCGACGCCCGTCGTGAACCGTTCATGGACGATCTTCCTCCCGCAGGGCCGGGGGCCATGCCGCTGGGTGCAGCCCGTGCTGCACAAGTACCGCGAGAAGCAGTCGTTCCAGGCCAAAGGCGACGCAGGCCGACGATGCGGGCGCGCCGCCCGGCAAGCGCAGGTCGAACGCTTCCCCGAAATGAAGCTCATGGTCATTGAGCGAGGCCACGGCCAGCGAGCGCCCGCCTTCTCCGAGTGGGACCGTCACCTCGCGCTTGAGCCCCTTCACCCGCTGGAGGAGGCCACGGCCCCGGGCGGTGGGAGCGAAGAACGGGTCGGAGGCTTCCTCCAGACGGAACGAGAGGCCGAGCTCATGAGCCAGGCCGATGACCCAGGTCGACGCCTGCTCGAGAAACCGGGCAACTGCCTCGGGTGAGCCCACACAGACCACCTCGCGCATGGTGAACGCCCAGCCGCGCTCGAGGGGGCGAAGCCGCTCGCCCTCGTGCCGCCAGCAGGTCGACTGCAGCGTGATCCGCCGCTCGGTGTCGATCTCCTGACCGGAGAGCCGCGCATAGGCGTGGTAGCAGACCGCCGGCGCCAGTGCGGCGTCGGGTGGAGCCACCGCCTGCCTCACCTCCAGGCCGGGATCCTGGGCGGCGGCGACGCGCTCCAGCACGCTGGGATCCGTCGCCAGGTGCGAGGCGACCGTCAGCCACTGAGGGAAGGAGGCGAAGTACTGGGATCGGGCGAGCGAGCCGAAGGACAGCGCGGGAGGCACCCGCCACACTTCTCCGGCCGCGGCGTGGGCGAGACCGGCCACCCGTCCCTCGAGGCGCTCCAGGAGCCGGAGCGCCGGTCCACCGAGGCCGACCAGCCCCGGGGCCACCTCCCAGAGCTGTCCCGAGGCGCGGAGCCCCGCGATCACCTCCTCCGCCGGCATCATGCGTCGTCTCCGGCGAAGGCGCTGGCGATCGCCGCCACGCTACGGAAGCGGTCCATCCGGATCTCCTCGTCGGGAATGGACCGACCGATCGCCCGCTCTGTCCAGGCGATCAGCTCGAGGATCCGGATCGAGTCCAGCCACCGTTCCTGGAACAGCCCGGTCTCCCGGGCGATGGAAGCTCCGGGCCGGAGATAGCGGCGGTTGAGCCAGGCGAGGAGCTCGGTCTCGAATCGCTCACGGCACATCGGCGTCCGGACGCTCATGCGGCCTCCTGGTTCTCGCGGGTCACTGCCCAGTGCGTGGAGAGGAGATGGGACAGCATTCGCGGCCAGTACTCGAGGACCGCCGGCGCAGGCTCCCCCAGGGCCACGGCGGCTCCGGTGGTCTCGAAGATCTTCGGAAGCGTCATCTGCTCGATGAAGGTCGAGAGACCGCGGAGGATGCGGATCAGCTTCGGATCCCCGAGCTCGTGGACGGACTTCTCGAACAGGCGGTACGTGGCCAGGTCGACCACGTCCGGCCGCGAGACGCCGCGCCGGCGAAAGTCCCTGTCTCCGCGAAGTACCTCCTCGGTCAGGTCGAACAGGGCTCCGAGCGTGGGAGCGCCCGTGCCGGCGCAGAGGTGGAAGATCCTTCCCCGTGCCTCGGGGTCGAGCGCGAGGCGGGCCACCGCCCGGCTCACCCAGTCGACCGGGACCACGTCCAGCGGCGAGCGCTCGTCTCCCGGAAGCATCGGGACCAGGCCCGCGAAGTAGAGATAGAGGGCACGATGGACGGCGTTGACCTGGGCCACGGCCCCGGTCCTGGAGTCGCACACGATGCTGCTCGGCCGGAGAATGACGAACGGGCAACCGGCGCCGCGGACCAGCGCCTCGGCCTCGTGCTTCGACTGCTCGTAGGCGTTGACGAAGCCATCGGCTCCGCTGCTGGGCTCCTCGGCGATCCGGCCGACCGCCCGCCCCGCCACGTAGGCAGTGGAGACGTGCACGAAGTGGCAGGGCGCGCCGAGGTCTGCCGCGAGCTCGAGCGCGTTGGCCGTGCCGGCGGTGTTCACGGCCCGGGCTTGGTCCAGCGGCCGGGAGAAGCAGATGTCCCCCGCGGAATGGAGCAACTGGGTGATCCGGCCCCGGAGCTCCCTCCGGACCGAGGCGTCGAGCCCCAGGCCAGAGAGCCGGACGTCTCCCAGCACCGGGGACACGCGCCGGCCGAGAGGTCCCAGCGAGCGCCTCAGGGCTGCGCCGCCGTCGCGGGTGCGAACCAGCGCCAGCGCCCGCGCGTCCGGGGAAGCGCTCAGCACCTCACGCAGAGCGCCTCCGCCGACCAGCCCGGTCGCTCCGGTGACCAGCAGTGTCGGTGGGTGGCTCGCGGACATGGCTCAGGCCTCCATCGCCAGCGCCGACCAGTGGGCGCCGAACCCGTACGAGAAGAGGAGGAGGCGATCTCCCGGGCGCACCTCTCCCGCCTCGAGCGCATCGGCGAGGTTGATGAAGTTGTCGCCGACCAGCGTGTGGCCGTTCCGGGCGATGTTGCGAGCGTAGAGGCGCGCGTTGGGAAGCCGGAGCAGCCCCAGCAACACCTCCCAGCTGCGGAGACTGACGTTGTGAGGAAGGACCCAGGTCACGTCCTCCCGGGTCCACCCCGCCGCCTGCAGCACGTCCTCCACCACCCGGCGGGCGGTGGGAAAGTACGAGGCGACGATCTCCTCGCGCGAGGCCTCGCAATCCCAGTAGTAGCCCTTCGTCACCTGGGCCTGGGCGACGATCCGGTTCCGATCGGCCCCTTCCTCCACGAGGAGCGCGCAGGCGGCGTCGGAGGTGCAGTTGAACAGCGCCTCGCGTCCTGCCTCCTCGGGGAAGAACTCCGAGGCCACGCAGAGAACCCGCTTCAGCCCCTCGGCCTTCGCGAGGGCCCGCGCCACCCGGAGCGCCCCGAAGAGGCTGGCGCAGGCCAGCTCGCCCACGGCGAACGTCGTCGCCCGCACGAGCCCGAGCTCGAGCTGGAGCCGGGGCCCGGGATACTTGAAGCGATCGAGCGTGCCCAGCACCGACCGGGAGCCGGACTTGCCCGGGACCTGGAACGCGGCGGCGCTGGGCGTTCCGGCGTAGACGAGGAGGTCGATGCTCTCGGGGTCCACGCCGTGGAGCGCGGCGCGGGCGGCCTCGAGGGCGAGCGAGAAGGGGGTCTCGTCGACCGCGACCCGGACCTGCTCGAAGCCGAAGCGCTCCAGCACCTCCGGCCGGGTGGTGAGGCTGCCCTGCGCCGCCAGCTCGGCGAGGGTGGCCCGTCCGCGCGGGAAGGCGTAGGCGATGCTGGAGAGCCCTGCGCTCATGCTCCCTCCGGAGTTGCGACGACCACCGCCAGCCGGACGCTGGCGACGACCTCGCGCAACACCGCATGAGCGCGATACGCCCTCCCGCGGGACGGAATCTCGAGGCCGCACAGCTCGGTGTCGTCGCCGAACCGGAGCCGCAGTGCGTGAAACGGAGTGGCCGGGTCGAGCCGCAGCGCTTTCCACGCTGCTTCCTTCAGCATCCACAGGGAGGTCAGGTCGTGACCGTGCCGGCCCTCCTCGTGCTCGCGGCGATCGAGGAAGTGGCGCGCGCTCCCGGGATGGACCGCCCCATCCTGCTCGAGATCCACGCCCACGTGAATCCTCGCCGGGACCGCCGCTGCGGCGGCGTGCGGGCCATGGTGGCTGACCGAGACCCGGAAGAGCTCGGCGCCGGCCGGCAGGTTGACCGCCGGGGCCTGGCCGTCGCGGTGCTGGATTCCGATGGACGCGAGCGGCAGGCCCGCCGCACAGGCCACCGCCACGCGCGCCGCGACCCGCGCGCCGCCGCGGGAATCCGGCCCGGCGACGACGGCGAGCACCGGACATCCGGGGAGCGAGGCGTCGAGACGGGAAAGCGTGATCTGCATGCCTCTCTGCCGGTTGCATCGAGGGTGCCACGCACGAGCGCACCGGAATCCCGGCGAGAAGTCCTCGGGGCTGTGCAACGTCCTGCACACGGTGGCTCGGGCGGAGCGCATGCTCAGATCTCCGCGGCGCGGAGGGCTTCCGCGGGGTGGATCCGCAGCGCTCGCCGCCCGGGAAGGAGCGCCATCGGCAATGCCATCAAGACGGCGCCGGCGCCCGTCGCCCCCAGCGCGCGCCAGGGGGGAATGAACGGCACGGGCACCCCGAGGCGCCGGCTCGCCTCGGCGAAGATCCACCCGAGGAGCAGGCCAACAGCGACCCCGCCCGTCGCCCCCAGCGTGGCGGTGAACGCTCCCTCGGCGCAGAGCATCCCTGCCGCGGCCCCTCGCCCCAGCCCCAGGCTCCGGAGAACGGCGAGCTCGGTGCGTCGCTCGATGCTTCCCTGCGCCACGGCGGTGCCCACCGCCAGCAGGCCGATGAGTCCGCACATCCAGAGCAGCGCATCGAGCGCCCCGAGCGAGGCGTCGACCATCGCTCGCACCCGGACCTTCAGCGCATCGCGACGCTCGGCGTGGAGGCCGGGTTCGAGGCCAGCCACGAACTGGTCGGGATCGGTCCCCGGCTCGAGCCGGACGGCGACCAGCTCTGCCCGCAGCGCGCGGAATGACGCGCGGACGAATTCGTCGGAGACGAGCAGGACGAAGCCGTTGAGCGTGTAGTCGGTGATCTCCGCCCGGACGCGGAGGGGCCGTGGGCCCTCCGGGGTGAGCACCGTCACCTCCTCCCCGGGGCGCAGGTGGAGCTGCTCGGCCACAACCGACGTGACGAACGCCGATCGCCCGTCGGCCAGGGACCGGCTCAGCGCCTCGGGATCGCCGCTCGTCCCCGGAGCGAAGGCGAAGGTGCCCTCTTCGGCGCAGGCCCCGGGATCGAGCCCCGCCACCGCGATGGGCAGGTGCCGACCGTCGGCGGTGAGCACCTCCGCGCGCCGGACCAGGACGGGGGTCCCCCGGCGCACTCCGTGGCGGTGGAGGAGCCCCTCGACGGTCCGCGGACCCAGGCCCGACGGGTGGCGGATGAAGAGGTCCCAGCGGAGCGAGCGATCTGCCCAGGCGGCCATCTCCGCCCGCCAGCCCAGCGAGACGGCTCCCACCCCGCCGGCCATCGCGGTGCAGGCGAGCACGGTGCCAATGGCGATCCCGCTCCGGCGCGGATTCCACCGGAGCGCGGAGACTCCGAGGGTGACTCCCGGACCCGCGAAGGCCAGCACCCGTGCCGCGCGGCGCGCCAGAGGAGATGCGAGCGCCGGTGCCAGGCCGATGCAGCCGGAGAGCAGCAGCAGCACCGAGCCATACGTCCGCCCCTGGGAGGCCTGCCCCGGGGGCTCGGCGACGAGAAGCGCGGCTGCGATCGCCACCAGCGCCCCGGCCAGCGCCGTCGCGAGCGCCGAGACAGGGCGCGCGGCCGCGCATCGGCCACGGACGGAGTCGAACGGAGGCTCCCGGGACGACCGGAGCGCGGGCCAACCCGCGGCGAGCACCGCCATCCCCACGCCCAGTCCCGCGGCCCGGAGAGCGCCGAGAGGATCGGTGCCGGTGACATCCAGCGATGCCCCCGCGAGCCGGGACACCGCACCGGCGACCCCTCGCGCGAGCCAGGAGCCCGCCGCGGCGCCTGCGACCGACGCCGGGACTGCGAGGAGCAGCGCCTCGAGGAGGAAGACCGCGGCGCCCTGCGTCCGGGTCGCGCCGGCCGAGCGGAGCAGGCCGAGCTCGCGCCTCTGCTCGGCGGACGCCGTGGCGAAGAGGCCGTACACCAGGAAGCCGCTCAGGAAGAGGGCGAAGGTGGAGGTCAGATCGGTGGCGGCGGTGACGCTGCGCACTCGCTGCACCACGTCCTTGCCCCGCTCGTCGGGCCGGGTGAGCGAGACCTTGGCACCGAGTCTCGTCGTCAGGCGCCGGCGGGCCTCCTCCACCGCGAGGCCCGGGCGCAGGACGAGGGCCGCCTCGTGGACCTCGTCCCGGCCGAGCCCGAAGAGCCGCCGGACCTCGTCGAGCGGAGCGATGGCCATCCTTCCCCCGTTCGCTGTCCCGAGACCTTCGCGGGTGACCAGGCCGCTCACCCGCACCGAGGTCGTTCCGGTCGGGGTCTCCAGCTCGATCGTGTCTCCGGGCTGGAGCCGGTGCTCGGCGGCCCAGCCCTCGCCGAGGAGCCATCCACGGTCACTCCCGGCAATCACCCGGAAGCGCCCCTGGCCTCGTTCGCGCCCGGGGTCCACGCCCAGCACCAGGAGCCCGCTCACCTCACCGGGGAGCAGTGGCGGCCGCCACGCTTCGAAATCTGCGGTCGGCTCGGCGGCCGCCCGGACCAGCGGGAGAACCGCGGCCACCTCCGGAGCGGCGTCCAGCGTCTCCATCGCTCCCGGGCAGAGGGGCCCGCTGGCATCGCCGGCTGGCACCGCGGAGAGCGCCGCCGGTCCGGCCTGGGACTCGTAGGCAGCCCGGACCGAGGCGAAGGCACCGGCGGTCCCCAGGTCGAGCGCTCGCAGCCCGGCCACACCCGCCAGGATCCCGAGCGCGGTCACCGCGGCCCGGCCCGGGCGCCGTCGCAGCCGCCGCCAGGCCAGGACGATCAGCATGCACCCGCCCGTCGCACCGGGGATTCCAGCCTTCCGTCCCGGAGGTGTACCCGGCGATCGGCGCGAGCCGCCGCCGCCGGATCGTGAGTGACCATCACCACGGCGCAGCCACGGTCCGCGGCCGATCGAAGCAGGCCGAGCATCGCCGCTCCTCGCTCGGAATCGAGACTGCCGGTGGGCTCGTCGGCGAAGAGGATGCGCGGCTCGGTCGCAAGGACCCGGGCGATCGCAGCTCGCTGGCGCTCCCCGACGCTGACCTGGTCCGGAAAGTGACGGGCCCTGTGCTGCAGCCCGACTGTCTGCAGCGCCGCACGCACCCGGCCGGCCCACTCCGTCCGGGGGCGACCGTCGAGGAGAAAGGACAGGCCGGCGTTCTCCTCGATCGAGAGGACGGACACCAGGTTGAAGGTCTGGAACACGAAGCCCACCTCGCGCCGGCGAAGCCTCGCCATCCGCGCGTCGTCGAGCGTGCTCAGCCGATGCTCGCCCAGCCACACCTCGCCAGAGGTAGGGCGCTCCAGTCCCGCGAGCAGGGCGAGCAGGGTGGACTTTCCGCTCCCGCTCGGGCCGGTGATGGCCAGGAACTCACCCTCGGATGCAGACAGCGACACGTCCTCGAGGACCCGGACGGCATCCGGACCTTCCCCGAAGCTCTTGCAAAGCGCGGTGGCGTTCAGAACCATCCGTCCCTCCAGAGCGAGCAATCGGCACAGGAGGGGACCTCGGAGTAGCGCCGGCGAGCGATCAGCGTGCGGATCTCCCGCATCCGGGGCCCATTCCAGATCTCCGCGAGCGTCTGCTCGCGTGCGTTGCCCAGCACCTCCCGCCGGGCCCAATCCTGGGTGCAGAGCAACACGTCGCCGTTGTTCACGATCGCCGCCGCGGCGAAGGGCACCGGGCAGTGGTGGAGGTAGGCTCGCACTGCACGGCGCTCGAGCCGCTGGGACCAGGGCACCTCGTCCTCCGGAACCCGGAGCTGCCCGTCGAAGTCCGGGAGGCTCCCGGCCCGGCTGTTGGCGGAGTAGATGAAGACCGGGACGCCCTTGGCCTTCCAGGCACGGGCGAAGGCCTTCACCTCCCGGAAGTTCTCCCGGACCCGGACCAGGCGCACGAAGACCGCGGTGTGCGGGAGCCGGGCGTCGATCACCCGGTTCACGCCGGCCAGCACCTGCTCGTAGTCCAGGCCGATGCGGACCTTCCGGTACACCTCGGGAGAGAGCGCATCCAGGCTGATGTCCAGCACGTCGAGGCCGCTGTCACCGATGCGCTCCACCGTTTCCGCGGTGAGGAACGCGCCGTTGGTGACAAGCTCCACTGCGACGCGGCCCCCGGTCCGGGTCTTGAAGTCCTTCACCCGCTGGAGAATGTGACGGTCGAGGAACGGCTCGTTCTGGAGCATGGGGACGAAGGTGTCGACCTCGGTGTGCTCGGCGATCTCCCGGGTGATCTTCTCGAACAGCGCGTCGTCCATCCGTCCGCGGGTGAACCGGCCCTTGAACAGCGGGTAAGGGCACATGGTGCAGGCGGCGTTGCAGGCGTTGATGGTCTGGAGCTGGATGACCGCTGGGAAGGGCTGCCGGGCCATGTCCCGCTCGGGAGACCAGGCACGGCTCGCCGACCGGAGCCGCGAGTAGAGTCGCCGTCGGTATCCCCATGCGGTGAGCGTCGAGTAGTCGGTCGCCACGGTCTCACCCCAGGGCCGGCTCGAAGTGCACGACGCCCTCGCCGAGCGCAGGGCCGCCGTATGCCCCGCGCGCGGCACTGACGCAGACCGAGAAGTCGGTCGGCTGGGCGTGCATCCCCCGGAGCGCTGCGGTGAGGGGGTCTCGCGCATCGAGCCCCAGGGTGAGGAAGGAGATGCCGGAGCTCATGGCCGCCCGGTTTGCGGCGAGCAGGAGCGCCCGCAGGACGTCGGGGGCGTCCGGCGGCACGCACAGGTCCACGACCGTTCCCGATCGAAGGATCTCCCCGGCACCGGGAAGGCGCTCGGCCCCGATGAAGGGGGCGAGAAAGTTGATCGCGGCGCGCGCAGCTCCGAGACGCACCGAGTACCCGGTGACGCGAAGCTGCTTCACCGCTCGCTCGTCCCAGATCCCCAGGAAGCCCTGAATCCGGCCGAAGTGGTCGCGGGCGATGAAGTGGCAGGGAACGGTGAACCTTCCCCCGCTGGCCGAGGGGACGGGGCCGAGGCCAACTGGAGCGATGGGAGCGAGCTGGCGTCCGGGCGCGTACCGGTTCCAGAGCTCCCGGAGCTCGGGGTGATCGGCCGTGCTCGCGACGTCGATCGCGAAGCTCGCCTCGGGAAGTGGGCGATGGAAGACCGGGATGGCGTGGGCGCGCAGCGTGGCGAAGGGCTCGATCCCGATGAGGTCCGGCCCACCGGGGAAGAACCGTTCCATGTCCTCGTTGCCCGAAAGAACGGTGGAGAAGATCGGTCCTGCCTCTCCGACGATCCTTCGGGACTGATCGGCCAGCCAGTGGATCAGCTGCGAGGCTGCCCCTGTCCGGCGGTATCGACGGTCAACCTTGAGATCGGAGGCCCAGGCCACCCTGACCGGCCGCCCCTGCATCCAGACCCGCCGGTCGGAGATGGTGCCGCAAGCGATGACCGTGCCTGCGGACCCGGGAATCACTCCCACCCGAAAGCCGGCGTTTCCCAGGATGCAAAGGCGAAAGAAGTCTGGACCGCGGTCAATGCAGAGCCCGATGTCTCCTTCCATCGGGCAGGAGCGCGTCAGCTCGAGCAGAGCGTCGTTGTCGCCCGGCACCGCCTCGCGGACCGGGACGGACTGCGGCTCGAACGCGGGAGTCGGGCTGGAGGTCATGGAAGCACCCGGGCGACGTGAACGCGGGAAGCAAAGGCGCTGCGATCCCGGAGAGTGAGCGCCCCCCCGTGCTCGACGTCCTCGAGG
>CAZDSB010000232.1:0-3422 GCA_964507515.1 uncultured Myxococcaceae bacterium | reverse complement strand
TCGATGCGTTCCTTCGAGCTGGAGACGAAGTTCCACCAGATGTGCCGGTCGCCGTCGAGCGGTGCGCCGCCGACCAGCATGAGCCGCGCCGCCTCCTCCGCCTCGACGGTCACCTGCGCGCCGGGTCGGAGGACCGCCATCACCCCGGGACCGATGCGTCGGTCGCCGATCCGTACCGCGCCCTCCGCGACGTGCACCGCCCGCTGCGGATGCCCGTCGTCGACCACGAGCCCGACTCCGGCCTCGAGACGGGCCTCGACGTACAGCGTCGGCGAGAGCACACCCACCGGAGACCGTGCCCCGTACGCCGTCCCGGCGATCACGGTGAGCTCGGCGCCGTCGCGCGCCACCTTCGGCAGCGTGCGCGCCGGATGGTGCACGAACGCCGGCGGGTCCTCCTCGTGCGCCGTTGGAAGCGCGACCCAGCTCTGGATGCCGTGCAGCCGGACGCCGCGGGCACGCGCCTCGGGGCTGCTCCGCTCGGAGTGCGCGATGCCGCGCCCGGCGAGCATCCAGTTCACGTCGCCCGCACGAATTGCGCGTTCGCTGCCCAGCGTGTCGCGATGGATGATCTCGCCCTCGAACAGGTACGTCACCGTCGCCAGCGCGATGTGCGGGTGAGGGCGGACGTCCATGCCGTGGCCCCGCTCCATCACCGCCGGTCCCATGTGGTCGAGGAAGATGAACGGGCCGACCATCCGGCTGCCGGCCGCGGGGAGCAGCCGGCGCACGGTGAAGCCTCCGAGATCACGAGGACGCGGGTCGATCACCAGCAGGATGCCGTCGGACTGTTTCTCGATGGGCATGGACTTCCTCTCGCCGGAGGTTATGACTCAACCGAGGAGGGTCCAGCCATGGAGAAGAACGAGCTCGATCTGAAGGGCGAGATGAAGAAGGGCGTGGATCTGCTGAAGACCTTGCGGGACGAGATCAAGGTCAAGCTCCACCTCGCAGGCATGGACGCGAAGGATCAGTGGGCAAAGCTCGAGCCCGAGCTGTCCAAGGTCGAGCGCGCCGCCGAGCAGGCCACCGAGTCCTCCAAGAAGCTGGTGGACGACGCGCTGAGCCGGCTGAAGACTTTGCGCGACTCGCTGCGCTGAGCCGGCCGTGGCGGACACGGTGCTCATCGTCGGCGTCCGCAAGCTCGGACGCACGATCGCTCTTCATTTCGCGCGGAAGGGCTGGCGCGTGCTCTGCGCGTCACGGACCGCGACGGACGTCGAGGCCCTCGCCCGCGACGTGATCGCCGCCGGCGGCCAGGGAGTGCCGGCGGTCTGCGATCTCCAGGCGCCCGAGACGCTGGCCCGCTTCGCCGAGGCGCCCCCGGATCTGGTCGTCGCGGCGCAGACCATGGGTGGACGGTTCGGGGCGCTTCCGCTGGTCGAGATTCCCTCCGGCGAGCTGATGCAGTCGCTCTCCGCGTACCCGCAGGGAACGTGGAACCTGCTCCGCGCCGTTGGGCCGGCGATGCTCGCTCGGGGCAGCGGCTCCTTCCTCCAGATCGGGACCTCCTCCGGCGTCCGCACGAAGGAAGGATTCGCCGCACTCGGCGCCGCACAGCACGCCCTGCGCGCGCTCGTCCAGGTCGCCGCGCGCGAATGGCGGAGTCGCGGCGTCCACGTCGCCTACCTTCCCGTGGACGGCCCGATCGGCTCGGAGCGCACGCGCGCGGCCGGGCTCGCTGCCGATCGTCTCATCTCGCCCGAGGCGATTGCCGAGGCGTGCGCGTTCCTGCACGGGCAGGCTCCCGACGCCTGGACCCACGAGCTCGTCCTGCGCCCGAGCGGCGGGGACTGGTCCGCGCCCACCTGAGACGCGGAACGGCCCCACGGAGGTTTCCGCGGGGCCGTCGAGAGATTCAGGTCCTGTTACTGGCTGCCCGCGCCGCTGCCGGTCGACTGCACGGTGGAGTCCGAGGTGGTGCTGCGCCGGCTCTTCTTCTTCGACTTGGTCGTCGAGGAGCTGGCCCCCGCACCGGTCACGCTCGAGTCCGACGTCGCGCTGGAGCTGACGGTGTCCGAGGTGGCCGCGCTGTCGGCCTCACCGCTTCCACCCACCGCGGTGCCTGCCGGCGGCTGGAACGAGCCGAGGAACTGCTGGATCGACGGCGGCATGTCGCCCTTCGGGTAGGTGCCCGCCAGCGTGTAGACGCGCGAGTCACCCACGAAGACACGGGCCGTCACCTCGCTGCCCTGCGGATCGGTCGCGGTGAACTCGCGCCCCGGAAGACCGCCCGCCTGCACGTCCTGGCTGTTCACCAGCGTCCCGCCCATGGACTGGATGGTGGCCTGCTGAAGCGAGTCGAGCAGGTCCTTGCTCTTCACCTTGTCCAGGCTGCCCTTCGGGAACTCGCTCAGGCTGGACATGTACTTGCCTACCGGATCCTGGGCCTGGGCGATGTGGACCTGGACCGGGCCCCCCGGGGTGTCCTGGGTGCGCTCGTTCTTCTCCGGATTGGCCGGCATCAGCACCGTGAAGCCGTTCGCGCCCTGGAACTGGACCAGCTGAGCCGGCTGTCCGGCCGCTGCCGCACCCGCCGCTCCGGCCGTTCCGGCAGCCGCGGCGCCCGCGCCCTGAGCGCTGGCGGAGGCCGGACCCTCATCCGTCAGCGTTGACTTGCCACCCGCCTTCGTCACCTTCTGCTCCTGCTGAGATCCGGCGCAGCCGAGCGCGGCCACGAGCGGGACCAGAAGCCACCAGTACTTGCGAGAAGTCATGCGTCCTCCCATGAGGCCCGAGGGTGGGGACGCCATGGGGCTGTCGCAAGGGATTGACACGCTCTCCGTGAAACGAGCGATGGTCCGGCCGCCGGCATGCCTGCTCCCAGCGTTCGCGTCTCAGAGCTCGTCCGCGTCTTCTTCCGCATCGGCTGGCTGGCGTTCGGGGGACCGGTGGCTCAGCTCGGGTTGATGCACGACGAGTGCGTCGAGCAGCGACACTGGCTGAAGGACGCCGACTTCGTTCGCGCGCTCAACTTCGTTCACGTCCTGCCCGGTCCCGAGGCGTCGCAGATGGCGATCCTCATCGGCTGGCGCGTCCTCGGCGTGCTCGGCGGCGTTCTCGCCGGGGTGCTCTTCATCTCGCCGGGAATCATCACGCTGTCGGCCCTCGCCGCGATCTACGTCCGCTACGGCTCGCGGCCAGAGCTGCTCGGCGTGCTGTCCGGGTTCCGTCCGGTCGCGCTGGCGCTGCTCGCCGCAGCGATGCTTCGCCTGAGCAAGGCGGCGCTCAGGACCGGGTTCCAGAAGGTGCTGGCGATCGTGGCGTTCTGCGCCTCGGTGTTCCTCCACGTGGGCTTCGTGCCCCTGCTCCTCGGCTGCGGGGCGCTGTCGATCCTCCGGTGGAGGGTGTGGCGCGTCGGTCCCGCGGCGCTGCTTGCGATGCTCGTCTCGGGCCCGGCGGAGGCTGCGGGTCCGGCGCTC
>CAZDSB010000231.1:0-5435 GCA_964507515.1 uncultured Myxococcaceae bacterium | reverse complement strand
GCCACGAGGCTCCCGTCGTCGAGCCGGCGCAGCTCGGGTCGCTCCATCCGGCAGCGCGGCTCGGCGAGCGGGCAGCGCGGATGGAACGCGCACCCCGGCGGAGGCGCCAGCGCGCTCGGTACCTCGCCGGGGATCGCCGCGCGCCGCCGACCCGGCCGCGAGACGTCGGGGATCGTCTCCAGCAGCGCCCGGGTGTACGGGTGCGCGGGCGCGGCGAAGAGCACCGCCCGCGGCGCCCACTCCACGACGCGCCCCAGGTACATCACCACCACGCTCGTCGACACGTGGGAGATGACCGCCAGATCGTGGCTGATGAAGACCAGCGACAGCCCGAGCCGGGCCTGCGTCTCCTTCAGGAGATTGAGCACCTGCGCCTGCACCGACACGTCGAGCGCCGACGTCGGCTCGTCGCACACCACCAGCTCTGGCTCGGCGCACAGCGCCCGGGCGATCGCCACGCGCTGCCGCTGCCCACCCGAGAACTGATGCGGGTACTTGTCCAGGTCCCCCTCGGAGAGCCCCACCTGCCGCAGGAGCTGCGCCGCGCGCTCCCGCCGCTCCGACGCGGACAGCGCTCCCGACGAGGGCTCGGTGACGATGTCCCGCACCCGCCACCTCGGGTCGAGCGAGGCGTACGGATCCTGGAACACCATCTGGATCCGCCGCTGCAGCGCGCGGGGACGTGCGTGCGCCCCGCCATCGAGCGGCTCTCCGCGGAGGCGGATCTCCCCGGCGCTCGGGACCTCGAGGCCGACCAGGAGCCGTCCCAGCGTCGTCTTCCCGCATCCCGACTCGCCCACCACCCCGAGCGTCTCGCCCGCGGGCAGGGTGAGGCTGACATCCTCGACCGCGCGCACGAGCGCCGGCGCAGCCCGCGACACCACCCGGGCGAGCAGCGGCCGTGGCACCTCGAAGTGCTTGGTCAGCCCGCGGAGCGCGAGGAACGGCTCAGCCACCGGCGGTCTCCAGCGGGTGCCAGCACGCGAGCTCGGAGTCGGCGTGGGTCTCGAGCGGCGGCCGTTCGCTCCGGCAGCGGTCCGAGGCGCGCGGGCACCGCGGATGGAACGCGCAGCCGGGCGGAAGCTCGCCGGGCCTCGGCATCGCGCCGGGGATCGCAGGCAGCGCACCGCCATCCCCCGCGCCGATTCGCGGCACCGCGTCGAGCAGAGCCCGCGTGTACGGGTGCCGGGGCGCACGCAGCAGCCCGGTCACCGGCGCGCGCTCGACGATCCGGCCCGCGTACATGATCGCCACCTCGGTCGCGAGCTCGCCCACGACTCCGAGGTCGTGGGTGATGAGGAGCACCGAGACGCCATGCTCCTCCACCAGCCGCGCCAGCAGCGAGACGATCTGCGCCTGCGTCGACACGTCGAGCGCGGTGGTGCACTCGTCGGCCACCACCAGCGGCGGCTCGGCGCACAGGGCGAGCGCGATGGCCACGCGCTGCCGCATCCCACCGGAGAGCTGGTGAGGGTAGTGGTCGAAGCGCTCGGCCGGCGAGGGGAGGCCCACGTCGCCCAGCAGCCGGATCGCCCGCTCGCGCGCGGCCCCCCGGTCCAGCGGCAGATGCGCCTGGAGCGTCTCCACCAGCTGGTCGCCCACCGGGAAGAGCGGGTCGAGGCTGGTGAACGGGTCCTGGGGGACGAAGCCCACCTCCTTGCCCCGGAGCGGACGGACCGCGGCGGCATCGTCCAGGCGAACCGCGCGCCCGCCGACGGTCAGCCGGCCGGAAGCAATGCGAACCGGCGACGCGACCAGCCCGATGAGCGCGGCCGCGGTGAGCGACTTTCCCGCCCCGGACTCGCCCACCAGGCCCAGCACCCGGCCCTGCTCGATCCGGAACGACACGTCCTGCACCAGCGGGACCTCGGCGTCCGGTCTTCGCAGCGAGACGTTGAGCCCCTCGAGCGAGATGCTCACGACACCGCGCCCCGCTGCTTCGGATCCAGCCCATCCCGGAGCCCGTCGCCGGCCACGTTGACCGCCAGCACCAGCCCCGCGAGCGCGAGGCCGGGAAACACCACCATCCACCACGCGCCCGAGGGCAGGTACGCGCTCCCGGTCCGCACCAGCGTCCCGAGCGAGGGTGAGGTCGGCGGGATGCCCACGCCGAGGAAGGACAGGGTCGCCTCGGTCAGGATGGCGTTCCCCAGGCCGATGGTCGCGATGACCACGATCGGCCCCAGGACGTTCGGCAGCACGTGCCAGAGGAGGATCGACCACCAGGGCCTGGCCATGACCTGCGCCGCCTGGACGTACCCCTTTTCCCGCTCGACAAGCGTCCCCACCCGGGCCGCGCGCGCGAACGGCACCCACTGGGCGAGAGCGATCGCGCCGATGACGACCGGGATGCCGAGCGTCTCGTGCACCGAGCGCGGCAGGACGCTGCGGGCCACGCCGTCGAGCAGCATGGCGACGAGGATCGCCGGGAAGGTCAGCTGCGCATCCGCGGCCCGCATGAGGAACGCGTCGAGCCAGCCGCCCAGGTACCCGCTGACCAGACCTGCGGCGAGGCCGATGACCATCGCCAGCGCGACCGCGGCGAAGCCGACCCCCATCGAGAGCCTGAGGCCGAACAGGACGCCGGAGAGGACGTCGCGGCCCTGCTCGTCGGTCCCGAGGAGGAACGCGCGGTTGCCCTCCGGGCTCCAGACGGGCGGGAGCGACGCGTTCATGAGATCGAGCGACCGGAGATCCTGCACCGGCTGCGGCGCGACCCACCGCGCGAGCGCGGCGAGGAGCACGTACGCAACCACCACGCCCAGCGCGATGCGTGTGCCACGGCGCGTCCCCTCCAGCAGCCCACGCAGGAGTCGCATCAGCCCACCGTCGACCGGACCCGCGGGTCGAGCACGCGGTAGCTCACGTCCACAAACAGGTTGATCAGCACGAACGCGACTGCCGCCAGGAGCAGGTAGCTGGAGATGACTGGCACGTCGACGAATTGCACGGCCTGCAGGAAGAGCAGCCCCATCCCCGGCCACTGGAAGACCGTCTCGGTCACCACCGAGAAGGCGAGGAGGTTGCCGAGCTGCAGCGCAGCCACGGTGATGACCGGGAGAAGCGCGTTACGAAGGCCGTGCCGGTAGTGGATGGACCGGTCGGACAGCCCGCGCGCCCGTGCAAACCGCACGTGGTCGGAATGCAGCACGTCGAGCAGCTCGCCGCGGACCAGCCGGAGCAGGAGCGCCAGCGAGTAGAGCGCGAGGGTGACGGAGGGCAGCAGCAGCGAGCGCAGGCCGCTCGTGGTCAGCAGCCCCGTCGTCCAGGGACCGATGGACACCACCTGCCCCCGTCCGGAGGAGGGGAGCCACTGCAGCTGGACGGCGAAGAGGAAGATGAGGAGCAGGCCGATGAGGAACGTCGGCACCGAGAGACCCACCAGCGAACCGCCGAGGACGACGCGGGAGAGCCACGATCGCCGGTGGATCGCGGTGTAGATGCCGAAGGGCACGCCGATCAGCAGCGTCAGGAGCATCGCCATCCCCGACAGCTCGACGCTCGCCGGGAGCCGCTCCCGGAGCAGCTCGCCCACCGGGATGCCCAGTCGGTAGGACACCCCGAGCCGGCCCTGCACCACCCGCCCGAGGTACCGGGCGTACTGGACGACGAAGGGTCGGTCGAGGCCCAGCTCGCGGCGCATCGCCTCCCGCTCCTCTGTGGTGGCGTTCTGTCCCAGCATGTTGTTCACCGGGTCGCCCATCTTGGTGGAGACCGCGAAGGCGAGCAGGCCCACCACCAGCATCACGCCCAGCCCCTGGAGGAGGCGGGTGAGGATCCCGGAGATCACTGGCGCATCTTCACGAAGCGTAGCTGCACGCGGTCACGAGGATCGGGCACGACGTCGACGGTGTCCCGCGCTCCCCAGATGATGAGCTGCTCGTGGAGCGGGAGATGTCCGAAGTCCTCCTTGTGGATGCGCAGTGCCTCGTAGATGAGCTTTCGCCGCTTCTCGGGGTCCATCTCCACGCGGATCTGGCTCACCAGCTCCTCGACCTTCGGGTTGGTGTAGCGCCCGCCGTTCCACGCGCCGCTGCCATCGAGCTTCATGGTCATCACCGGAAGGAGCGTGGACATCGAATCGGCAGTCTCGGGGCTGAAGCCGAGGAGGAAGAAGCTGGTGTTGTTGTTGGACGCCTTGAGGATCTTGTCGAAGTGCTTCGACTTGGTCTGGAAGTTGGGCGTCACCTTCACGCCCACCCGGGCCAGCATCGGGACCAGCGACTGACAGATGGCCTCGTCGTTGATGTACCGGTCGTTGGGACAGTCGAGCGTGACCGGGAAACCGTCGGGGTAACCGGCCTCGGCGAGCAGCTTGCGCGAGGCAGCCGGGTCGTACGGGTACCGCTCGCGGAGCTTCGCGTCGTACCCCTCGGTGGCCTCCGGGATGATGAGTCCCGTGGGGGCAGCCATCCCGCGCATGACCTTGGCGCGGATCGCCTCCTCGTCGATGGCCTGGTAGACGGCGCGCCGGACGCGGACGTCCTTGAAGGGGTTCTTCTTCGAGCCGGGCATGTCCAGCGACTCGTCCCGCCACTGGTCCATCCCGAGGAAGACCACCCGGAGCTCGGGACGCTTGATGACGCGGAAGCCCTTCTGGCTCTCCACCCGGGGCACGTCCTGGGGCGCGACCGGATAGGCGAGGTCCACCTCGCCGGAGATGAGCGCCGCCAGCCTCGTCGCCGCGTTGGCGATCGGGCGGAACTCGGCGCGGGTGATGGCGTACTTCTTGTTCGGCAGGTCCCACCACTTCGGGAAGGGGAGGAGGACGGTGCGGGTGTCGGGCACGCGCTCGGCGACCTGGAAAGGGCCGGTGCCGTTCTCGTGCCGGGTGGCGTAGGTCTCCTCCTTCAGCGCGGCGACCGGCTCGGTGGTGGCGTGCTGCTCACACCACTTCTTCGACACGATGAAGTGCTCGGAGAGGTTCCGGAGAAGGATGGGGTCCGGCCCGTTGGTGACGTACTCGATGGTGTAGTCGTCGATCTTCTTCACGCTCTTGATGGTCGAGACGTGCGAGGCCATCACCGAGTTCTTCGAGCTCTGGCGGCCGAGGGAGAAGACGACGTCGTCCGCGGTGAACGGTGTCCCGTCGTGGAACGTCACGCCCTTGCGGAGCTGGAACCGCCAGGTGGTGGGGTTCACCGCCTTCCAGCTGACGGCGAGCGCGGGCTCGGGCTCGAGCTTCTCGTCGAAGCGGACCAGGCCCTCGTAGACGTTGTTCTTGAAGGAGTTGGAGAGCGCCTCGTCCGCCGAATGCGGGTCGAGGGTGAGCACGTCTCCCGTCGAGGCGTAGCGGAAGGTCTGCGACGTGGCGGGGCCGACGGCGAGCAGCGCTCCGAGCAGCACGACTCCAGGCAGTCGACCCATCGCGGCCTCTCCCCACGGCGAAGTTTCAACCGGGTGGCGGAGGGTAGCCCAGGTCCGCGGCGGGCAGA